>JARRRL010000129.1:14482-16018 GCA_037380725.1 Gammaproteobacteria bacterium
CTCTTTTGACAAAGCAAATCGTTCGTCTGTCACCTCGTATCGTGGGCCAGGCATGCAGGCGGGCTTGGAGCAGCTGTCGCGCATTCGGCGAGATTTTGGGGTTCCTGTGATTACCGATGTGCACGAAGTGCATCAAGTTGAAGCGGTAGCTGAGGTGGTGGATGTCCTGCAATTGCCCGCTTTTTTGAGTCGACAGACTGATTTGGTTCAGGCTTTAGCGGCAACGGGCAAGCCGGTGAATATCAAAAAAGCTCAGTTTCTCGCGCCCAACGATATGCAACACATCGTGCGAAAGTTTGAGTCCTTGGGTAACGATCGCTTGTTACTGTGTGAGCGTGGGACGTGTTTTGGATACCACAATTTGGTGGTGGATATGTTGGGTTTTGGACTCATGAAGAAAACCGGCTATCCGGTGGTATTTGATGTGACGCACGCTTTGCAGCAACCGACGGCCTTAGCGGAGTCAGCGGGGGGGCGTCGGGAACAGGTGTTGGAATTGGCGCGTGCTGGGTTATCGCAAGGGGTGGCGGGTTTGTTTTTGGAAATGCATCCAGATCCCGATCGCGCCAAGTGCGATGGTCCCTGCGCTTTGCGTTTGCAGCAATTGGAACCGTTTTTGATGCAAGTGAAGGCCATGGATGATTTGGTGAAGTCTTTCCCGCTGTTAGATACGGCTTAGCGTGTTCTGTTCCCGAAATCCCTCGCTTCTGTGTAGGAGATGTCTTACTTTTGTGTGAGAAATAGTGCCGTATTGATGTGTTTAATACGGAATGTTGTAAAGCATGATTTCATAACTTTCTGTATTGTAATGTTTTTATTCAGGCATGCCGTGATGGATCTGTTTTGGCTGACAGTGGATCCAAATTAGGCCTATTGAGTCCTGATTTCATTTTGTTAAAGTGTGTTCAGCGCGGAGGCGTTGCGAACAGGATGTTACTGCAACGGAGTGCAAGAAAGCGGCGATAAGGATGGTCGCCAGGTCAGGAAGACCCAGACACACGGATGGTGTCTCAGCGAGAAAGTAGCTTGAGATTGTGTTCTATTTCGCTGATGAATGTGCTATGCCAACCCGTTTTGGCATTTGCAGATATGTTTATTTTTGTAAAGATAAACATCGTTATATAACTTATAACGTGCGTTGTTATTAAAGTTTATTTTGAGATGTTTTCAAATTATTACATTTGTTTTCTCGGGTGTACGGAACCAAATGTTACTGTGTGTTGATCGACGAATGTATGACGTCCTTTCGAAGGAGACATGAGGTGACACGCCGTTTGTACGAATTGATGATAAGAATAAAAATAAGCAGCGTGGTCTGCAAGCGTAACAAGGCGTGGGGTGGGTTGGTGTTGTGTGGCGTTATCGCAACAGGATCTGCTTTATTGGCGGGCTGTGGTGCTGAAGAAATCGCTTTGTTTCAAGACATTATTTCGAATGATGGTATTGAAACCAATGCGCCGACGGCACCCATACAACTTCCTCCGTCAATACCTGAGGCTCCTGGGTCTTCGGCACCGCCACCCAATACCAATCAAC
>JARRRL010000130.1:0-12488 GCA_037380725.1 Gammaproteobacteria bacterium
AGAGGTGCTTTGAAGGTAAATAAAGGGGGTGGGTTTAACGCGGATTTTATACGTGAATACATCAAGGATCAGTATGTGCTTCGTGGTATTGATTAAAAAAGGAGTGCTGAAGAAGAGAGTGTGGAGAAAAAGAATCAAAATGCGTCAAACACCATTGCTTTGAATATTTTGATAGATAATATTGAAAATAGATCATTACCTGGGAAGTGCTGAAGAAATTGAATTGCTGGAGATCGAAGGCGAAACCTACGGGATGCGTGTTTTTTTAATGAATTATACGGTGGATATGCTGGGCGCAACGGAAGCTAATAACGTGCTGTACGGTACGGACGAAGCGAACATCGGTAATGGCTGGCGGGTAATGATCGACTCTATGGCTATGGAGGTGACGATCTATTGAGGGGGGATGCGGGCATAGATACCTTGTATGGCCAGGCCGGTGACGATCGCCTGGAGGGCGGCGCGGATCGGGATGCTCTGTATGGGGATGTTGGCGATGATGTTTTTATCAAATTGAATCAATTGAAGTGGGTAATGCTGTTCTCATGAATACGCAGGTCGATCAATTGGTCTCGGCAATGGCGGCGTATGATAGTCCCCAGGGTGCGGGTTCTGTCGTACCTCAGGCGGTGCGGGAAGAATTGGCTCCAGTGATTGCGCAGACCTGGCAAATAATATGAATGGGCTAGGAACAGAAGGAAATATGATAAATTCTGTCAACAATGGGTTCTGTTTTGCCCAGGCATAGCGGGGTGCTAAAAAGCGGCGTAACCCTCGAAGTGGTTGCGCCGTGGGGCGGATTTCTTGTCAGGCTGCAAATGCTTAATTTTAGACCAATCGAAATTTCTCAATCCATGCCTTACTGCCATACTTTAACTTCTTAGCTGCCCAAAAAAGGTGATTGAAACATGGGGCAGTCAAGTGTTAAATTTTTTTCACTGCCACATATCTGAATATTTGGTTCACAATAAGATCTTAATTATTCTCATGTAAATCAGTTGGTTGATAACAGCTCCTAGACCTCGTCAAGCAACTTCAAGCGGATTCCACTCCCAGGACGAAGCTTACAATACCAAATTACTCACACTCAGTGAGAAGCTCCTTTCGCAAATTGCCTCACTACTGCAATAGAAACCGACGAATAACCTAGACAAGGTCTGCAATTTTGGACTCAGTCATTTTAAAAAAATCTGCACGAAACACGGGCTCGCAGCGCACATAGCACTGTCGTGAACCTCGTAACCGACAAATTTGTGTCCATACAAGTCTAAAAAAGTACAAATAATAAAACCGCCCATTAACTCGAAACCATCGATAAGGCATACTTGTTCTGTGTTGACGATGGAACGATTATGACTTTCATTTTGAAGAAATGAGTTCTTGAAAAAAAGAGTGAATGGGCGATATAAAGATGGTTGAAATATAATCTGTTGTTTTGGGTAGGAGGTGTTATGTGGGGTGTTTTCGGTGTGTCATCAAAGTGCGGGAATATTTTTTTAACCCAAGAGGCCGTGTAGCCAGGCGTGGCCTGAAAGGTAAATTGCTGTGCTGTTGCGTACAAGTGTGTTGTGTTCAAATGGGTGGTTTTCTTGGAAATGTGGCACTTGCGGACTCGGAGGCGATCGCGGAACCGGATGCGACGGTGTTGGTGCGTAAAGCACTGAATCAATGGCGTGGTCTCAATTCGTACAGCGAAGTGACCATGACCATTCATCGACCGGACTGGGAACGTCGGATGAGTATGAAGGGCTGGACCCGTGGTGAGCAGGATGCCTTGATTCGTTTTACGGCCCCGACGAAAGATGCCGGGAACGCAACCTTAAAACTAGGCAGCAAAATGTGGTTGTTTGCCCCGAAGTTAAATCAAGTTATCCAGTTACCGGCAAGCATGATGACGCAATCCTGGATGGGCAGTGACTTTTCGTATAATGATTTGGCTAAATCTGATCAGGTGATTTCGGATTTTACCCTCACTGTGCTTGGCCGCTCAGAAGAAAATGATCACACCCTGTATACCATTGAGGCGATTCCCAAACCGGATGCACCAGTGGTGTGGGGAAAAGAAGTGTTGGTGATACGGGATGATTTCATTTTGATGTCGGAACAGTTTTACGACCAGGCGATGCAGCGGGTGAAAGAAATGGTCACCTTAAAGATTGCCCCACTCGGGGGACGTACTTACCCCGTATTAATGCGTATGAAGAATTTGGAAGAGCTGGACCACTGGACAGAGGTGGCGACAGACAGCGCGCAGTTTAATCTGTCCATACCGGATTATATTTTCACGCAGGCGAATTTACGCCACCCCAGACCCTGGTCTGGAGCTGGGTCAGAGCAGCGTTGATGCGCCGGTGATACAAGGAGCTAAACATGATCGTTTCGCTGGCCTGGCGTAACATGTGGCGGCAACCCCGACGGACCGTGCTGAGTGCATCAGCGGTGGCGCTGACCGGGATTATTTTGGTGTTTCTGCCCGCGCTGCAGTTGGGCAGTTATCAAGCTATGATCACGGCCAGTATCAGCGTATTGGATGGCGTTGCACAGATTCAGCGTACGGCGTACTTGGATGAACCGAGTCTGCGAGAATCGTTTCTCCCGACGGCATCAATGCAACAGTCGATTCAGCGACAAATGCCCGGTGTTACGTTGGTTAAACGCGCGAATGGTTTTGCGCTGCTGTCTACAGAAACGCGCAGCCGAGGTGCGCAGATTGTGGGGGTTGATGCGTCACAGGAAGCGCAGGTATCGCGATTACCCAACAACATCCTGCAAGGTCGTTATCTCAGTGCCCGTGATGTGGAAACCAATGATGAAATTGTACTGGGTGAAACGCTTGCGAAAAATTTAAAAGTAGGCGTGGGCGATCGCGTTACGCTACTGGGGGCGGGCCGGGACGGTTCATTGGCGGTGGATGTGTTGCGCGTGGTGGGAATAGTGACTTCCGGTTTCAAGCAACTGGATCGCCAATTGGCGCAGATACCGCTGTCGCGATTTGATGCAACGTTTTCGATGGAACAGCACATTCACGCTTGGGTGATCGCGGATTCAGCAAAGCGTTTGCTTCGCCGTTACCCCGTGGCATTGCATTCGATTTTACAGCAGTCGGATTTGGCTTTGCGCGATTGGCGCGCCATGCAACCGGCCTTGCTGAATGCCATTAAACTGGACATCAGTTCCGCCTTGGCTATGTACGCGATCCTGATTGTGGTCATTGTATTTTCTTTGTTAAATAGTGGATTGATGTCGGTGTTGGCGCGAACGCGTGAATTCGGTGTGTTGTTAGCGCTGGGCGTTCAACCCAAGGTGCTTGGGAAAATTGTTTGGTGCGAATCGCTATTGGTGTCGTTCCTGGGTCTCGGGATCGGACTGATTGTGGGGGTGGCGATCAGTTATTATTTTCAACGAGTGGGTATAACATTCAGTGGTGCCGAAGCGGTATTTCGAGAGTTTGGCTTGACCGCTATATTGTATCCTCGTCTCAGCGCTGTGAGTGTGTTGTTGGGGCCAGCGTGTATTGCGATCAGCGTATCAGTGGCCGGATTGTATCCGGTGTGGCGCATCAGCAAGTTGGAAATTGTGCCCGCCATGCGCAAGCCAAGCTAGAGCTAAGGTCAAGCTCGTGTGGGGCGTGTGAGGGTGGGGCATAGGGATACCTTAAAATGGATACTTTGAAACTGATTGTGCCGTTGGCTTGGCGTAACGTATGGCGGAACCCACGGCGTACTGGGCTGACGATGTTGGCCATTTTTGTTGCGGTCTTATCCATGGTGTTGATGGGTGCTTTCATGCGCGCCTGGTCGCGCAGTGCGTTAGTGGAAACCATCAATAATTTAACGGGTCATGGACAAATTCATGCGCCTGGGTATTTGGATGACCCCAGCGTGGATCATCGCATTCATCAATTACCCGTTGCGCTACAACAGACCTTGGCGCAAGCGCCCATCGTTCATATGGCGCAGCGTGTACGTGTACCTGCCATGTTGAAAACGGAGCGTGAAAGCGCGCCAGTGGAACTCTACGGTATTCAACCGCGTGCGGAAGAGGGATTGTCATTTATTGCTGATGCGGTGATCGATGGTCGCTATTTTCAAGCGCCCGATGAGCGCGGGATTTTGCTTGGAGCCCAACTGGCGAAACGATTACAGACGCAGCGGGGGCGTCGATTGCTGGTGCTGAGTCAGGGGATTGATGGCACCATTCAAGAGCGGGCTTATCCAATTATTGGCATTTTTTCGGCAACATCGTTGCTGGAAAAAACCACCGTTTACCTCACCTTGCCGCAAGCGCAATCGTTGTTGCAAATGGGATCGGACATTTCTGAGATTGCGTATCGTCTTGATCACGAAGACGCGGCGGCGGCAGTGGCTAGGACCTTGGCGTCGCAGGCTCCGAATCTTCAGGTTTTGGCCTGGGATGCCTTGCAACCGTTCACGAAAGCCATGTTAAAAATGAGTGATGGTTCGATGTTAATTTGGATATTGGTGTCATTCGGCGTGGTGTCCTTTGGGTTAATGAATACCTTGTTAATGGCGGTTTTTGAACGTGTGCACGAGTTTGGTTTATTGCAAGCCTTGGGCATGAGACCGCAGTGGTTGTTGCTGCAACTGTTGATGGAGTCCACGTGGATGATTGGCTTGGCTACGGGGCTCGGTTTGATCGTGGGCGTGGTGCTGGTGCTGTCTGCGGCGGATGGGATTAACCTGGGCATTGGGGCCAGTTATCTGGGTGTGGCGCAGGTGGTGTATCCGCGAGTCGATGCGGGAGAGGTGGCGTTGATCGGCGGCAGCGTTCTTGTACTTGGCTTGCTGACGAGTTTGTATCCAGCGATTAAAGCGGCGAGTCAGGTACCCATGGAAGTGTTGAGCAAAGCCGCTCAAGCCTGAGTGTGCTTATTAAAGTTGGAATGGAATAAGTTGGAAGGGAAAAAATCGGAATGGGTGTCACGATGGAAAACACCGAAACGCCAAGCCCGCTGGTTGAGTGCGAAGGCGTCGTTAAGATTTATCAGCAAGGCCATATTCAAGTGGCGGCGCTCCGTGGTGTGGATCTTACGATCCAGCGGGGTGAATTTGTTTCGTTGGCTGGTGTGTCAGGCTCTGGAAAAACCACGCTATTGAATGTCATTGGGGGGCTGGATACGCTTACGGCGGGTGAAATTCGAATGGATGGCATCGCGTTGTCCAGTCTCAATAAGCGTCAGCTTGCGGATGTGCGGCTGAATAAAATTGGGTTTGTGTTTCAGTCGTACAACTTGATTCCGGTGCTCAGCGCTTATGAGAATGTGGAGTTTATTTTACAAATGCAAGGGATGGCGCTCGCTCAGCGTCGCGAGCTGTCGCATCGCATTTTATCGCGCGTTGGATTGGCCGATGTGGGACATCGTTTTCCCGCCGCACTCTCGGGTGGACAACAGCAGCGTGTGGCGGTTGCACGCGCCTTGGTGAGTAATCCGGTGATGATCCTAGCGGATGAGCCTACAGCGAATTTGGACAGTCACTGTTCGAACGAGTTGTTAACGCTCATGGCCGAACTCAATGAAGAATCGTGCACCACGTTTATTGTGGCGACGCACGATCCAAGAGTGATGGCGTTCACCAAACGCAACATCGTCATTAAAGATGGTAAAGTGGCGGAGGATCAAATAAAGAGTGAAGCTGACGCCGAGATTTGTGGCCGTGTATGAAAAAGGCTGTGGAGAAGGTGAATAAAAAGTGGAAGAATAAAAAATGGAAATTGAAAAAGCGCGGATTTTTACTTGTGTGCTTAATGGTTGTGCTGTCGAGTGCGGCGCTGTGCTGTGTGCGCCGAGCGCTGGCGTCGACCCAGGTGATCCATGAATTACAGTGGTTATCGACTAACGGTGTGGCGGCGTCAAGCTCTGTTATGGCGCAGGCAGGCGCTCAACGGAGCCTGTGGCATCAGGCAAATTACCGTTTTCGTTTCGATTGGCAGGATGCTTTGGCATCAGACCACAGTTGGGCATTTGATCTGGATTATACGCTTCGAGCACAGCACGGTAGCTCTGTGATCGGTTTGAACCAGTTTGATACCGATGAGCGGAATAATTGGTTTGATTGGTCTTGGCCGATTTACCACACTCACGCCGGTGCGGCGCGCCATCAAATTGAGCGCGCAAACGTCGTGTACACGAACGCGCAATGGGCGATTAAAATTGGTCGTCAATCGATTACCTGGGGTAATGGGGTTTTGTTCCAACCGATGGATTTGTTTAATCCGTTTGCGCCGGATGCGATTGATACCCGTTATAAACCCGGCATTGACATGTTGTATGCGCAGCGCTTATTTGCCTCAGGTGGCGATTGGCAATTGTTGTGGATTCCGCGACGGTCGAGTCAGAGGGCTGTTGCTGTTGAGGGGAGCGCCGTTGCCAACTCAGACCTCGAAGTGGAAGATTCCGTCGCTATGAAAGGGTTATTTTATACGGGTGTTTGGCAATGGGATGTGATGCTAGCCCAAGACGATGGTGAGCGGGCCGCTGGTGTGGGCTTGACCGCTCCTTGGGGGCAGGCGCTCTGGAAACTGGATTGGGTGGTAAATGAATGGACACCTGATGTGGTGCATTCGGTGGATGTGAATGTTCAATACAGTTGGCAATGGGGTGAGCGACCGGTTAACGGAATCGTAGAATATTATCGAAATGGCTTTGCGACAGGAACTGATATATATACAGATTATATTGAAGCGAAATTAGTGCAGCGCTTGTTGCGCGGTCAATTGTTCACATTAGGAAAAGATCACTTGGTTTTGGTCGCGCGCGTGCAGTGGTTGCCCTTATGGTTTGTGAGTTCAACAGTGGTTTACCAAATAAACGATCACAGTCACTTGTGGTTGTTGGATGTGGATTACAACAGTGGGGAAAATTCAACCTTGAGCTTTGGCGTTAAAGTAGCTACTGGTAAGCGAGGTACGGAGTATGGTGGGTATTATCGTGATGACACGAATCGTGAAGCGCTTGCCAAGCCATCGCAATGTTATGTTCAATACGAAGTGTATTTTTAAAGTGTGGACATGATTATTCTTTTTGTTGTTGGCGATTTGTATATCGCGCCAGAGCTCATCGCCAAAGTCAAAATGTTCAATGATTCTGGGTTTGACGGGGTTGGCTGGTTCGACGTCCATTTTTTCGGATAGATTTTTTTGAAACGCCACCAGTTCCCAATGCTTGATCAAGCCATTTCCTCTTTTATTAATCTTCGTAAAATACTGATCGATCACTTTTGCTGCATTGACGACATCGGGGGGGAAATGATTAGGATGTTTCAGAATTTCTTTAATGTCATCACGTCCGATGATGCCATCCCATCCGGATGCGTCTGGGTTTGCGGACTCCAATTGACCAAATAAATCTGAATTTTCTAGAACGGCACGTAACGACTCACAACCGATTATCATGTTCAGGCCGTGTGGATTGGCGGTGATTAAAATTTCCACCGGACTCGCTGGTGTTGAGTCCGTTTCTGCAGGGGCCTGTGCAGCAGCGACGGTTTTGTCTGAATATTTATCTGGGTGATCGAGAACGTAATGGATGTCCTCCCATGAAATCATACCATCGTGTGTCTTATCGGGCGACTGCGCTGAATCCAACTGAGCAAATGCATTTTTGTTTTCCAGGAGTTTCCTCAGGGCATGACTGGTTTGTTTCGGTTCGTTTTCCTGGCTGGTGTATGCTTTGGATTGTGCAGGTGTGTTGTCGGCAGGGGGTTGATTACAACAGTTGCCGTCATTGCTTAGGTATAAAAAAAGTCGATTCAGTAACTTCTTGTGCTGTGGGTTTATGTGAAATTCTACTGGAACTGTGTCACTGTCATTGGGTTTGGGTTCTAATTGTGTTTTTTTATTATTGTCTGGATTGGTTTCGCTTGGAGTGGGGGTGTACGCATTGCCTGTGTGAGTTGTGTCGACGGTGCTCATGGGGGCTACTCCAAAACAATGTGATTTCCAAAAAATGTGATTTCAAAACAATATGCTTTTAAAACAATATGCTTTTAAAACAATATGATCATTTGTATTATGCTTATAATATTGTAAGGTGAAGTCGCGGATGCTCGGATAATTGATGTGACGTTCGGCGATAGTTATGTAGCAAATAGTTATGTAGCAAATAGTTATGTAGCGAGGAGGTGTGTATATGAAAAAAGCGAGGCGTTGAAAACGCTTTTCGGCTCTCGTGTTCTTACACGTTTTCCCGTACTACCCCGATCGTAGAAGTTGTCGTATTTAAATATATTATAAATGCTGAGTGGTGTCTACCGTTTTGGGGTGATGCGTTGAGGACAGATCTGAATAAGCGCTAAGTCCTTGTCGTTTGAGATTGTTGATGAGGCGACAAGATGATGTTTTGTGTTGCTTTTTTTGTTTGTATTATAAGGTAAAACGGTCAGTTGAAATGATCAGATAAAACGCTCAGGCGCGACCTTGCCAGTCGATGTTTGTCACATTGGTGATCAAAATTAATTCAGCGCCGAAGCGTGTTGGCATGTCGATGGATTGTCCCGGTGATGCAAATTCAAAAAAGTGTGAAGATCGTAAACTGGGTATCATTCATGATTGTTCTTCTCGTTGATGGCGATCTGCATTGTGCATCAAATTGTGCGTCAAAAGAGATCGCCAAAGTGTAATGCTTCAGCTGATTTATAGCGCTTCCCATAAAAATATAACTGTATTTGGTTAATTATATTATTCTTATAAATTTATACTTGAGTGAGAATTTTGTCCAAGAGCCCGCGTGGTGCATTGCTGCTGTCTTTCTCGTTGTTGGCGATTTGAGTTGCGCGCCAAACGATATCGCCAAAATCAAAATGTTCAATAATTTTGGGTTCGACAGGTACGGCTTCCGCAGAGCCTGTATTTTCCGCTAGATTTTTTTGAAATGCCGCCAAGTCCCCTTGATCGATTAGACCGTCTCCATTCTTATTAATCGTCGTAAAATGCTGATCGATTACTTTGGCTGCATTGACGACATCGGGTGGGAATTGGTTGGGATGTGTCAGAATGTGTTGAATGTCATCCTGGCCGATGAGGCCATCCCAACCAGATGCTTCCGGGTTTGCGGATTCCAATTGACCAAATAAATCTGAATTTTCTAGAACGGCGCGTAACGACTCGCAGCCTTTTTTTATGTCCAAGTCAGCAATATTTGAATTGATAATAATTTCCATAGGAGCTGCTGGTGTTGAGCCCGTTACAGCGGCTAAGTTTTTTTGGAAATCGACTATTTCTTGATGCGATATGAGTCCCCCTTCAGGCTTGATTGCATCAAAGTTTTGAGACAGGGCCTGTGCAGCGGCAACGGTTGCGCCTGAATATTCTTCTGGGTGATCGAGAACGTGATGGATGTCCTCCCATGAAACCATACCATCGGATGTCTTATCGGGCGACTGCGCTGAATCCAGCTGAGAAAATACATCTTTGTTTTCCAAGAGTATCCTCAGGGCATCACTGGATTGTTTTGGATCGTTTTCCTGACTGGTTAATGCTTTGGTCTGTGCGGGTGTGTGGTCGGCAGCGGGGTGATTGCAACAGTTGCTGTCATTGCTTAGGTATAAAAAAAGTTGACTCAGTAGCTTCTTGTGCTGTGGGTTTAAGTGAAATTCTACTGAAACTGTTTCACTGTCATTGGGTTTGGGTTCTGATTCTGTTTTTTTATCATTGACTGGATTGGTTTCGCTTGGGGTGGGGGTGTACGCATTGCCTGTGTAGGTTGTGTCGACGGTGCTCATGGGGGCTACTCCAAAACAATTTGGCTGTTTGTATATATGCTTAATCGTATTATAGGCACGGTCTCGGATAATTAATGTGACAATCGACGAGAGTTATGTAGCGGGATGGTGCATATATGAAAAAAATCGAGGTGTTGAAAATGCTTTTCGGCCTTCGTGTTTTTACACGCTCTACTCGTACGGCGATCTGTGCGGTGTGCTATACGGATGTGAGAAGTTGTCGTATTTAAACATATTATTCATGCTGAGCAGTGTCTACTGTTTTGGAACGATGCGTTGAGGACAGGTATGAATAAGCGCTAAGTCCTTGTCGTTTGAGTTTGTTGGTGTGGCGACAAGATGATGTTTTTCTGTTGCGTTTTTCTGTTTGTATTATCAGGTGGGATGCTCAGGTGCAGTGGTCAGACGCGACGGTTCGCATGGCGTTGGGGGTGGCTTTGTACTTTTGATGTAAAGCTAGGATGAAAGTGTTAGGGAAAATAACTGTGATGCGCTTAAAGCGGAATACGATTTTTTAAGCATCAACATTAAACATACACCTGATGTGGCTATCAATAATCGAATTGTTCCGATCACAATGTCGTCAGCTCCGATGGCGTCAGCTTCGATGGCGTTGATGCAGATGGGGACTAAACTGATTGCAAGGGTTGCTCCCACCGCTTCTGCTATATTTATGTGCTTTGCGCGGGGCATGTTTGAGCCCTTGTTCAGCAATATGGAACTGAGTGCCAGATTGTTTGGTCAGCCTTATGATAGGCTATGGGCCTGATTGTGTAGACGAGCGGTGTTAAACTCGTTTGAATTGTAAGCAATGCATATTCACACAGTATCGAAATGTGTTAAGCAATATTCATGCCATTTTATTTTCAGCCTCGTTATACTGAATTTGACACGTTATCGACCCCGAAAATGAAGGTTGAAGTATTGAAGCAAGCAGTATTGAAGCAAGGAGAAAAGATCATTAAGAGGAGCTACTTTGATCGCGTGTCCGGTCGCTTATTGGACGGTGGGTTGGCTGGGTTTACGTTGATTGAATTGCTCGTTGCGGTCTCCATCTCGGCGGTTGTGTCGGTTGTGTTGTACACTTTTTTTGGTTATGTGCTGACAGCAAAAGAAGGTGCTGATCTTTTTTCGTCCGATTTGGCGCGTTTACAACGGGCCTTGATCATTATGCAACGTGATGTCGATCAAGCTGTTCAGCGTTCGGTTCGGGACAGTTTTGGCGATACAGAAGAGGCCTTGGTTCTAGAAGGGGGGGAAGGGTTTAGTTTGACGCACGTAGGGTGGACCATGCCGCCATTTCCGCGCGGTATTCGCAGTGAGGTTCAGCGAGTTCGTTACCATTTGGTTGATCAAAATTTGATTCGTACCCATTGGCTAACACCTGATGTTACCGCAGATACCACCGAACGGAATCCAGTTGAAACCACCTTGCTTGAGAACATTGAAAGCTTTGAAGTCCGTGTGGCGCAGCCGGATCTCAATGGCAGTCCATCTTGGTATTCAGAATGGCCACCGTTGGATCAACAAGCGGTGGACGTACAGGGGAATCCACTTAAATCAGATCCCTTGCCCACGTGGCTTGAAGTGCAATTTGAGCATCCTCGTTTTGGTGCGTTACGACGTATTTTTCGTTTGGTGGATAACGGCGCAGATCCAAAAACCTTGCCGGCACCTCAAGCTGCCCCAGGCGCGCCAGGCGCACCGAATGCGGCTGCACCGGGACAAGGTGATTTGAGTAACGCTCAGGATGGTGGGAATCAAACAAATGAAGGCGCAGACGCCAATAATAATGATCGTGAAACAAATTCCGATGAAAGTACTGAACAGATTATTGAAGCAGATGATGAAGGTGGCGCGCAATGAGGCGTGCTGTCATGAGACGAACTGTTATGAGACGAACTGTCATGAGATGGAAAGCGCAAAGTGGCGCCGCGCTGATAACAGTGTTGTTGATTTGGGCGGTAGCGACTTTGATTGTGGGGACCATGTTTGGTCGCCTGGATTTGGATCGACGGCGAACGCAAAATTTCTTGGCCAGCGATCAAGTGTATTTGTATGCTCAAGGCGCTGAAGAGGCGATTATTGCTTTGTTGCTGGATGATTTGGATCAAGACTTGAATGAGGACGAGTCGAGTGGAAATCATGATCAAGGAACGCAGAGTGGTGGCGGCAAGCGTGGACCCATTGATCACCGAGAAGAAGATTGGTATCACTTGCAGGGTTATACGGATTTTAAAACCTTTAAAATGCCAGAAGATGGCGCAACAGTAAAATCTGAGCTTACCGATTTGCAAGGTTTGTTTAATTTAAATGATTTGCGAAACGACTCTGCCGGTGCGACACGACGATTGCGTGCCTTGCTGGACGATTTAGAGATACCCGAACAAGGCGATCGAGCTGAAATTGCCGCCAATATTCGTGATTGGCTGGATGAGGATGATCAACCGTTGGCCTACGATGGCGAAGATCTCTATTATGCGACCTTGGATCAACCGTATCGAGCGGCCAATAATTACATCGCCAACGTATCCGAATTGAACTTGGTGAAAGGCTTGTCTGCCCAGGATGTGGAAAAACTGAGACCGTACGTGACGGTGCTGCCGGAAGGAACGCCCACGAACATCAACACCGTTTCTGCCAAAGTGTTGGCTACCTATGATGGGATAGAGGTTGTCAAAAAAGTTATCGATGGACAAGTAGATGGAGGGTATGCGAGGGTTGCGGCGGCATTTGATGGGTTTAAGA
>JARRRL010000131.1:0-502 GCA_037380725.1 Gammaproteobacteria bacterium
AACGGCCACACCGCGACCATCGGCAGTCGAAATACCATACCCCAATACCGGAACAAGCACCATGCCCACATAAAGTATGCGATGCCCCCACGTCGACGCCACACGCTCCCATCGACTTAAGCTCACTGCTGGATCAACCGTTTCTCCCCACGCTCGCACCAGCCAACGCAGCAACACAAGGAAGAAAAATAATATCCCGACCGACTTATGATAAAACGGTGCCAACTTGTACCAATAATCATAATAGGACAACTCCACCATCCAGAAGCCCAACGCAAACAAACTCACCAGCAGCAACGCCGACAGCCCATGCAACCCCACAGCCAACCAGCCATACTGTTGCCGCGTATTCCCGCACCCATTAACACGTTTCATTTTACACCCCTCTCAAAAACTGAAATCGGACTCCCCTGTATTTGGAATAGCATTGGAATATGAGCTATTGAGCTTCCCAAGCTCAATTCACACGCACTCCATTTACACACAATCCACACGCAAAAAA
>JARRRL010000131.1:555-9492 GCA_037380725.1 Gammaproteobacteria bacterium
AACATGGCGCGGGGTTTTTTACGTCAACCCAACCTGCATTACGCGTGAAAACCACGCTCATCAGTTCTTAGTTTGATCCACGATTTTATTCTTAGCGATCCAAGGCATCATGGCGCGCAGTTTTTCACCCACTTCCTCAATCGCGTGTGCCGCATTGTTACGCCGATACGCCGTCATGGAGGGGTAATTCAACTGTCCTTCTGCGATAAATTGCTTTGCGTATTCACCATTTTGGATGCGTTTTAAGGCACGACGCATGGCGGCGCGAGACGCCTCGTTAATCACTTCCGGTCCCGTCACGTATTCACCATACTCCGCGTTGTTGGAAATGGAATAGTTCATGTTCGCAATGCCACCTTCATACATCAAATCAACGATCAATTTGAGCTCATGCAAACATTCAAAATAAGCCATTTCGGGCGCATAGCCGGCTTCTACCAAGGTTTCAAACCCAGCTTTCACCAATTCCACACATCCCCCACACAACACCGCTTGCTCACCAAAGAGATCCGTTTCCGTCTCATCTTTAAACGTGGTTTCAATAATGCCAGTGCGACCACCACCTACGCCAGAAGCATACGATAAAGCCAGCGATTTCGCATTACCGGTGGCGTCTTGATGAATGGCAATTAAATCCGGAATTCCGCGCCCCAAGGTGAATTCGCTTCGTACCGTGTGGCCAGGCGCCTTGGGTGCGATCATAATTACATCCAAGTCCTTCCGCGGCGTCACTTGGTTATAGTGAATCGAAAAACCATGCGCAAAGGCCAAGGTCGCACCTTGCTTCAAATTGGGTTCAATCACGTCTCGATAGAGCTGGGCATGAAATTCATCGGGCGTCAACACCATCACGACATCGGCGCCTTCAACCGCTTCGGCTACACCCATCACAGTCAAACCATGCGCTTTCGCTTTCGCAATCGAAGCCGAGCCCGCACGCAAACCCACCGTAACGTCCACACCGGAATCTTTCAAATTACACGCGTGCGCATGCCCTTGAGAGCCGTACCCCAAAATAGTGACTTTCTTGCTCTTAATCAGCGACAAATCGCAATCTTTGTCATAGTAAACTTTCATACTGGCTACCTGCTAAGTTTATAACTGAACAAACTGGGCGTGAACTTCACCCAAGTGAACTCACCTAAGATAGATGGACGCGACAACGCTTGATTCCAGCGATGCATCGGCGACGCCCTCACCGTGGGCATATTCTACGTAAATGAACATGTTGCGTATAGTGAGATTGGAGTGAGATAAGAGATAGCCAGCAGGCTAAAATATAAAATACTATTCAAATCAACTATTTAAATTTATTTTTGCGTGAACGACTTCCCGGCGCTTAGGGTGCTACCAGGCCATCACAGCACTACACTAAACGATAGACCGTGAATACAAATAGGCTCCGAGCCCAGTCAATCAATGGAAACGCATCAACTCAGCTCAAAATGAGTTGTCTGCATTTATCTCAACGTACATCACAGCATGTATCTCAACATGCGCACCTCAATACATGGTCATTATTTAATCATTTTACCCGCATTGGGACAGACTATAAACCCATCAATCAAGCGCATCCATTTTAACTTTTTACCGTCATGGCTTCCCCTCTTTTTTAGGTTTACAGTATAATCATTCGTTCTGCAAAAAAATTGAGTGGGTAATAAATATGATATCGAGCTCGCACAGCGCCACAACAATTCCTCCAGAGCCTGAAAGTAATAGAAATTTCTTTTCAAATTTGCCACATGACGTTCAATTTAAAATAATTAATAAGCACCTGGTGGGGAGCAGCATTGAAGCGGAAAAATCGATCCCGATTTTGGCGAGCACATCCAAAGAAATGCATCATACAGTCCAGAACACAGGGGCACTGAATTTCATCACAACAAGGCGAGACATCCTATCGGAGCAGCCGCCCGAAACCAGTCAGCCTAAAACTGAACAACTTAATTTTTGTAAACGGTTTCGACGTTACGCCAAACATGTTGATCCGCTGGTTGTTAACGTCGCTGAGAAAAAACTGTTGGCTTGGATTAACGCTCAGGCGATCCCACCAGAGTTAGTTTATTCGGCTTACTTCATTCGTCATCCTAGCCCAAAAGTAGTCGCGGCTGTGGCGGCAAACTTTGAGGACTTTATGGAACATGTTTCCGTTTCACCCGAACTGAAAAATACTATTTCAAGGAACATTTATCGCATCCATAAATCGAACAAGACCGGCGGCGCATTCCAGAATCCTGAACACAGATGGCGAATTACCGAGGCGATGTTGCGCGCATACCTGATGCATCCAGAAATTGAAATTGAAAAATTCAGGCAGAATCGTGAGGCTTACGTTCGCACTCACAACATTTGGATTTAGAAAAGTCAGCCTTTTCAGAATAAATAAATGTATTATCTCAAAAAGAGTATACACTGAATCACAAATAGGCGGCCCTCCGTAAAGAGGGCCGCCTATTTATTTTTATGACCCTTTACACACACCACTCAATGCCGATTTAACCGAGATATCCACTCTAAAATCGGGTTCTTTTCTTTGCTGCGAGGCAGATAACGTTTGCGATTCCTGGCCCGGCAATACTCCCGCCATCGCCAAAACCACACCCATTCTTTCGTCTTATCCGGCCCGTCCTCTTCGACCTTGGGCGCATCTGTTACATCGGGTTGAATATTGAATATTGTGGTTACCTGACGCCACTCCCAATCTCGGCTCCACTGCCAATACCAAAAGAGTTTGCGCTGGTTTCGCTTGCGCGTTTCATCCTGACCAAAAGCGCGCGGCTCTTCAGTCAGCCTCACAGAGTGCATGGTTAGCGCAAAAGGAGCAGCGCTGCCTCCTCCCCCACCGGGGTTATTCCAGCCGGGCTGAACGGGCGATGCATACCCTCTGAAGCCACGCTTACCCGCTGCTTTTGCTCGCCTGACCACCATAATTTTGACTCTTCTTTAGCTAGCTGCTGATGCATGCCACCTTGTTTGTGCACCACCGAAGATCTGAGGCTACAGAAACATCTGGTAACTTCGCACCAATTTAACTTAACGCCAAATCGAGATTAAAACAACCTTTAACGCAAACTGGTTCACAAAATGCCAAAAAACGCATCATAATATATCTTTAGTTGATACTTAAAAATCACATTCTATGCATCAGGTCGACTAGTATAAAAGCCAAAATTGTACACATCAAGCTGTGTTTATAACTGTTCTTCTCTTGGTTTATCGATTCACCAGAACATCCCTGTCCACTTGGATCTGATAGATCTTTCAATTTAATGTCTGCATCAGGCTTTAGGCAACGTCACCCCCCGTTGGCCTTGATATTTACCACCGCGATCGCGGTAACTCACCAAGCACGGTTCATCCGATTCAAAAAATAACATTTGCGCCACCCCTTCGTTCGCATAAATTTTGGCAGGCAACGTGGTTGTATTCGAAAACTCCAAGGTCACGTGCCCTTCCCATTCGGGCTCCAGTGGCGTCACATTCACAATGATGCCACAACGTGCATAGGTGCTTTTACCCAAACAAATTGTCAGCACATTGCGTGGAATTTTGAAATATTCAATCGTCCGGGCTAACGCAAAACTGTTGGGCGGAATCACGCAGCAATCGGCCACCACATCCACAAAACTGCCTTCATCAAACTGTTTGGGATCTACAGTCGCGGAATTAATATTGGTGAAGACTTTAAACTCAGGCGAACACCGCACATCGTAACCATAACTGGAAGTGCCATACGAAATCAAACGCTCACCCGTACTGTTGTGCCGCACCTGACCCGCCACAAACGGATCAATCATACCCATCCGCTCCGCCATGTCTTGAATCCAACGATCCGATTTAATTGCCATGCTGATTCCTATTTTAATATTCTGCACCGTCACACCACGTGCAACGCGATACGATTTTTTCTTCTGGTTCAATCACTGTTTTTCATGTTTGTGTTTACGATTAGGCTTTATCATTGTATTTGCATTAACATTCAATCATCGCAAATTTCGATTTCGGGTACCCCATGCGACGCCTGATCTCCCGATTCGCGTAATGCCACAGCAACCTCTCGCGCCAAACAGCGGTACAAGGTACTGATCGCTCCATCGGGATCACGGAACACGGGCAATGTGCCCGCGTCGGTTTGTTCTCGAATTTCCTGCATCAACGGTAAACGCGCCAGCAACGGCACCTCATACTCTGAGGCTAAGCGATGCCCCCCTTCCGTCCCGAAAATCGATGCGGCAGCGCCACAATTCGGGCAGTGAAACATCGCCATGTTCTCCACCAAGCCCAACACCGGTACACGCACCTTACGAAACATCTCAATGCCTTTACGCGCATCCAAACACGCGATGTCTTGTGGCGTCGTCACAATCACGGATCCATCAACCGGAACGTGCTGAGACAAGGTGAGCTGTATATCACCCGTACCCGGTGGCATGTCCACAATCAAGTAATCCACATCTTGCCAGGCTGTTTGCTGCAGCAACTGACGAAATGCTCCACTCACCATCGGCCCCCGCCATACCGTCGGCGTTTTCGGTGTGACCAAAAAGCCCATGGACATCACTTGCACATCGTGAATGCGAAAAGGAATCAAACGATTATCACTCGTCACATCCGGCTGTCCACGATCCGCAAGCCCCCACATCGTAGGCTGGCTGGGACCATGAATATCAGCATCCAACACACCCACATTCGCGCCTTCGGCTTGTAATGCAGCCGCCAAGTTAACCGCCGTCGTGGACTTCCCCACCCCACCTTTTCCAGACGCCACAGCAATAATGTTACGCACACCCGGTAACGCCGACTCATGGGGACGCTCACACGAAGGCTCCACACGCACGCCCCACTCTACCGTTTGTGTCACACCGCTCGCACGCAAGCGCTGTTGCCACAACGCCACACACCCCAGCATCGGGACAGGTAAGATCACACGCAACGCTCCTTCTGCTGCGTATTCGATGACCGGTGAGAGGTACGCCATGGTTTTTCCGCTGAGCCAGCTTTGCTCACCCGCTTCACCAAGCTCCCCTTTATCTGCACCTTCTGAATCAGATGGTGCAAGCGGCAACGCCAATATCGCTTCTTCTGCGGACCTCAGCATAACCTTACCCCCTTATTTATCCTTCATTAATCCTCACTGCCTCATCATCCGCTATGACAAACTGACTGATTAGACAAACAACTTGTGGTTTCTTGTGGTTGGCTTCATTCAACACGGCTCAACACGGCTTCTTACAGCGGCACCTATTATGCCGAAGACACACAAAAAAGCATCTGCTGTTTCCGCTGAGCACATGGCCTGTTATGATTCGTGCCGATAATCATTACCTTATTCATGCCGACCATTCAAAGGGAGATTTCGCTGTGTCTCATTCGCCTTCAAGCCAGGCCGACACGCCACGCCAAATGTTAATCACGTGCGCCTTGCCCTATGCCAACGGCCCCATTCACTTAGGGCATGCATTAGAACACATACAAGCTGACATCTGGGCGCGATTCCAACGGATGCGAGGCGTCACCTGCCTCTTTGTCTGCGCCGATGATACACACGGTACGCCCGTCATGCTCAGAGCCGAGCAAGAGGGCATTTCTCCGGAAGCCTTAATTGATAAGTTTTATGAAGAACACCGGCGTGATTTAAGTGGTCTACTCATCCAGTACGATCATTATTATACGACTCACTCACCGGAAAACCAGCAACTCGCCAACCTGATCTTCAAACGCAACGATGAAATCGGTGCCATCGGCAAGAAAACCATCCAGCAGTTGTACGACCCAGAACGCGGCCTGTTTTTAGCTGATCGCTACGTCAAGGGTGAATGCCCTCAGTGCGGCGCGACGGATCAGTACGGCGACAATTGCGATCAATGTGGCGCCTCTTACAACCCCACAGACTTGAAAAATCCCTCTTCCGTGGTGTCGGGTGCCACACCGGAACTGCGACACACCGAACAGCTGTTCTTTGATTTACCCCAATTCGCCGACATGCTGAAAGACTGGGTATCCGGACCCGCTTTGCAACCCGAAATAGCGAATAAACTGCGCGAATGGTTGGACGCTGGCTTACAGCCCTGGGATATCTCCCGCGAAGCGCCTTACTTTGGTTTTGAAATTCCAGGCCATCCCGGCAAATATTTTTACGTCTGGATGGACGCCCCCATCGGCTATATGGCGAGCCACCAGCATTACTGCAACACGCATGCTACGCCACAGCTGGACTTCGATTCCGTCTGGCAATCAAACAGTTCGGTTGAGCTGTATCATTTCATCGGCAAAGACATTATTAACTTTCACGGCCTGTTTTGGCCCGCCATGTTGACGGGCGCTAATATGCGCTTGCCAAGCGGAATTTTTGCACACGGTTTTGTCACCTTAAATGGTGAAAAAATGTCAAAATCCAAAGGCAATTACATCACCACCGCCGATTATTTGGCGCAGCTCAGCCCCGAGTACCTCCGATACTTCTACGCCACCAAACTTTCACCGAAAGTACAGGACGTCGATCTGAATTTAACGGACTTTGTGCAACGCTGTAACAGTGATTTAGTTGGAAAATTTGTCAACATCGCCAGCCGGTGCGCCAGCTTTATCACCAAAGGCTTCGACGGTCAACTGAGTTCAGAACCCTCGAATCGGGAACTGCTGGAAACCATTCAAGCCGCGCAACACACCATAGCGTCGTTGTACGAAGCGCGAGAATTTGCGCGCGCCATGCGTGAAATCTTCGCGCTCGCGGACAAGGTAAACCAGTACATCGATACTCGCGCTCCCTGGACAATGGCGAAAGATCCAGCGCTGCGTGAACAGGTACAGCGCGTTTGCACAACCGGCATCAACGCATTCCGTCTGCTCACCATCTATCTCAAACCCGTTTTACCAACCATAACCCAAGAAGCTGAAGCATTTCTAAACAGCGCACCGCTGTGCTGGGCAGACCTAAATACTTTGCTGTTGAACCACACGATTAAACCCGTCAAACCCATGGTAACCCGTCTGACCGATAAACAAGTCAAACCGTATATGGCACCGCCGCAGCGGAAGCGGAACCGAAAGAAACCGAAGGGAAAAAAACGAAAGAAAAAAATAACAAAGCCAAAACCGTACCCGCTGAAAACTCCAAGGACGAACACATCACGATCGACGACGTTGCCAAAGTTGATTTACGCGTCGCACGCATTTTGTCAGCAGCATGCATTGAAGGCTCAGACAAACTGCTCAAACTAAGCGTTGATCTGGGGGAAGCAGCACCACGGACTATTTTTGCGGGCATCCGCAGCGCCTACAAACCCGAGGATTTGGTGAATCGCCTTACGGTGGTCATCGCCAATCTCCAGCCTCGTAAAATGCGCTTTGGCGTTTCCGAAGGCATGATGTTAGCAGCCGGTCCTGGAGGCAAAGACATTTTCTTGCTCAACCCGGACCAAGGCGCTACACCGGGTATGAAAATCATGTGATGAATCCCTCATGCCTTTATGTATCTGTATATGGAAGCTATTTAATGCATACAAATTAATGCAACTATTCAGGTGAGGAAAAAGTGGTGGGGAAGAAGTGCGAGCCAGGCCCGCACAATAGTGATTAAAAAATTGCTTGATGCTTTTCTCATGAAAAAACAATTGCAAGCGCTCGAACAATTATTACGTGATGCTATGCGACGCAAAGCCGTCAATGAACTGTTCGACGCCGCAGACAAACTTGCCGATGCCAACCTGCCAACGATGACCATGGAAGAGATTCAAGAAGAAGTGAACAACGTGCGCAAACAAAGGCAGCATCGTGCGCCTGGTACTTGATACGAATATCGTAGTCTCAGCCTTACTATGGGCCGGCGTACCACGCCGGCTACTGGAGCTGGGCCGCGATAACACGGTCACCTTATTTAGCAGCCCCGCCCTACTTGATGAACTGGCCGATGTGCTGGCCCGCAAGAAATTCGTAAAGCTATTAAACAAGCGCAGTACAAACGGGACACCTATGATTTAGCATGAACCGAACACCCACCATCTCCCGTACCCGATTTCAGAAAACAACCACATTCCCTCCTCCTCTACCACAGCGCACAAAATACATACATAAAATAAAAATACTTTGTGACTACCACTCAACATAATTGACATCAACAACGATCTATTGCAGTGCAAGACTATTTATCTGGAAAACCGCTCGATGAGTCAGCAATGCGTTGCGTATCCAAAAGGCACTACCAGTCATCATCCAAAAAGTCATCGACCACTTCACCATCCTTTACCAAAAATTCTCGATTCTGCAAATACGCATCGCGCACAAAGGTGTAACGATCGCCAGAAAGAATATCTTCAACATCAAGTAAGCTGGCCCTGAGGTCCACAACCTCTAAGGACCAAGCCGAATTTTTGGTACGTATATCGTTGATTTCTCGTGTCGGATTCAAAAGGCGATCGGGCACCAAACCCACTGTATCGCGTAAGGTACTGGGTCCCAGAAAGGGTAAAACCACATACGGGCCGGGCTTCGCATGCCAATGGCCTAAAGTTTGACCAAAGTCTTCATCAACAGCCCCCACATTAAGTGCGGACGCCACATCCAGAACACCCGCCAAGCCAAACGTTGAGTTAATGAGAAACCGCCCCAAACTGCGGCCTGCTTTCCCCCACTTAAATTGAGCACCCGCATTCACCACATTCCGAATTTCTTCCAAGTTATTGAAGAAATTACTAACACCTTTTTCAGCAAAATCTGGCATGACAGCGCGGTAACTGACGGCAATCGGACGGAGAAACCAGCGATCCATTTGATCATTGAACCAAAAAACACGACGGTTAAACGGTTCCCATGGATCCATCTCCGCCGACTCTTCCACGTAACCCTCATAGGCCCAAGTAGGTTGAGGTGCTATCACACCCATGATCATCAACACAGAGACCAAGGCCACCCCACTCACCATACGATGAAAAGCCA
>JARRRL010000132.1:0-7804 GCA_037380725.1 Gammaproteobacteria bacterium
ACCGATATGGCCGTGTTATCACCCAGGACTTGCGCGCCAACGGTAACGGTTCGCTCTAAATTACGACGCCGTATTGCCGCAGACTCCCATTCCAAAACCGGCTGCGCCACCTGACTCAATGAATACGCCTTGCCCGTCTGCTGTGAATACACCGTTAAAGAACCTAGCTGATTCACCGCCAGGTGCTCCGACGCTTCAGAGCGCATAACAATCGGAATAATATCATCGTTTTCTCGGAATTGAGACAAAGCCAGACCACTCAAATTCGTTTGCATGGACAACGCAATATCTTTGTTGCTGATTCCCAGACGTTTTACTTGGTCTTGATCGATGTGCAATGAAATTTTCTTCGTTCTGTGCCCCCAGTCATCCACAATACTGGTCACCCTGTTCATGGATTTGAGTTGCTCTTTGATGGACTCGGCCAAACGAAGCAACACGTCCACATTATCTCCCGACACACGAATTTCAACCGGATTTTCGATGGGTTCACCATTTTCAAAGCGTTTGAGCTTGATCGTCGCATCGGGGAAAAATTGCCAAACATGACGATTTAATTTATCCATCACCTCATCGATTACCTTCAATGATGTCGTATTGATGATAAACAGTGCATAGTGCGAGCTATTGGGTTTTGGAATGTGAGTCAACACAAATCGAGGGCCACCATTGCCAATATATGTAATCCAACTGGTGACTCCCTGCGTGCGCACTTCGTTCACCAAGGTGTCCTCGCGCAAATAGGCTTCCACACCTTCGACTAGTTTTTCAGTCGCTTGCAACGACGCACCCAACGGCAATTCCAGTTCCATTTTGAAGTACATTCGGTCAGATGCAATCACCATCGCAACCCGGTGTCTTAATAACACGACTAACACGGAACGATATTTTTCCAGCACACGGTCTTGTAAGCACACCCCCTCATCACGCGACACGTCCGCACCCCCTTGATGCGCACTGGCCGGAGCAACCTTCACTTTCAGACAGTACACACACAACATCGGGATAACGGTCATCGACAAGACCCAAGAACTCAGCAAGGTAATGGACACCACTTCAAACAAAGGCGCGGTGTATTCTCCCGTATTGGATTGCGCCAAATAAATAGGCAAAAAAGCTGCCGCCGTCGTCAAGGACGCCGTAAGCAGTGGAACACGCAGCTCCGTGGCCGAGCCGATGGCGGCGTCCAAAGGCGATTGACCGGATTTCATTTTCACCACAATATTTTCCGTCATCACAATGCCATTGTCCACCAACATGCCCAACGCAATCATGAGCGCCGCCAGCGATATTTGATTTAAGCCAATGTGAAAAAAGGACATCACCAATAAGGCCATGATCATGCTACTCGGAATAAGCGCGGCGACAACCAGACCGGTTCTCATCCCCAAACTCAGCAACATCACAGCCGCCACCACCGCAATGGCTTGCATTAAATTGACCACAAAAGCCTGAACTTTGCGATCCACTTCGTGCGGCGAAAACAACACGTTTTGAATCTCAATGCCAATGGGGTACTGCTCGGTAAGCTGTTGCACGGTACGCGCCACCGACTCACCCAACGCAATGATGTTTCCACCTTTTCGCATGGAAACCGCGATCGCCAAGGCAGGCGCACCGGACGCATGCACTGCGCTTCGCACTGGCTCAACATATCCG
Organism: Gammaproteobacteria bacterium; assembly: GCA_037380725.1. Taxonomy (GTDB): domain Bacteria; phylum Pseudomonadota; class Gammaproteobacteria; order Pseudomonadales; family JANQJO01; genus JARRRL01. The sequence continues at coordinate 1,660 of JARRRL010000132.1, forward strand.
CGATGCACCTCAGCAATGTCTCCCAAATAAATCAAGCTGCTCTTACCCGGCACCTCGATCAGAGTGCGCTGAATGGCTTCAAGGTTTTCATAATTACCGCTGGGCTCCAGTACAATACGTTCATCAGCAACATAAATCGCTCCGCCTGGTACCACCACATTACGCCCACTCAGGGTTTGCATCAGATGAAAAGGCGTCAAACCCATCTCCGATAATCGAACCGGATCAAAATCAACAAATATTTGTTCGTCCTGGTTGCCAAACAATTCCACTTTGCTGGTTTGCGGGAGACGCAATAACGCATCGCGCACGTCGTCCGCAATGGTTTTCATTTCAGCAAAATCAAACCCTTCTCCGGTCACGCTGAGAACAATACCAAACACATCACCAAACTCATCGTTCACAAAGGGTCCCACAACGCCTTCGGGCAAGTTTTTCGCTTCCGCGTCAATTTTGCGACGCAGATTGTCCCAAATCGGGCGTAAATCCGTATACCGTTCTTGAATGTTGACTTTTATAATGGAAATTCCGGTACGTGATTCGCTGACCACGCTGTCCAATTCTGGAATTTCTTGAATGACTTTTTCTAATTTATCGGTTACCAACTGTTCAACCCGCTCTGGACTGGCACCCGGAAATGTGGTCACAACCTGTGCCATACGCACAAGAAAGCCGGGATCATAATCACGAGGCAACTGATAATAAGCACTCACTCCCGCCACCAACATAACAATCAACAACACCCAGGTCGTACGATTATTTTCAATGGCCACGCGCGTCAAATTCATCGTTGACCCTCTTCGTATTGTTCTTCGTATTCGGCTTCCTGCTCGACGTCACCTTGAAACATCAAGACACGCTGCCCATCTTGAATGTGACTGATGCCAGCAATGATGAGGTGTTCGCCTTCTTTCAAACCCGACTGAATGACAATGCCTTGGTCACTCAAGGCGCCCGTGCTCACTGCACGCCGAATCACCGTACCCGTTTTATCATCCGCAGACGGTTCAAGCAGATACACAAAACGCCCTTGCGCATCCTCACTGACGGCAATGGCTGGGACGATCAAACCATGTCGATTTTGAACCATTGGAAAACCAATTTCAGCCGACATCCCGCTGCGCAGCTCAGGTGGTGCGGTCTGGAGTTCCGCCGACACCGCAAACGCCGCCGTTTGTTGTTCACTGATTTTCCCAAGCGCCGTGATCACAGCACCTGTTTTTTTATTCAAGGCTTTGAGATTCACATCAACCGTATCGCCCACCGCAATCGCCGACACCAAGGTTTCAGGAATTTGTGTACGCGCTTCAAATCGATTACCACAGGACAAGGTCACCACGCCTTGGCCCACAGCGACATTTTCACTTTTCTCCACCCACACCGTAGCCACTTGGCACGCACGCGGGGAAAGCAAACGGGTATACGATAATTGCCGCTGCAACAGGTCTAACTGTTTAGTCGCCGCCTTAACGGCCGCTTTAGAGGCTTCAAAACCAGCGCGCGCGGCGTCCAAATCACTGCGTGAAGCACTATCGACTTCATACAAACCGCGAGTTCTCTCATAACGCGCTCGAGCATTACGCGCTTCGGCCTGTGCCTTAACGTGATTCGCCTCGGCCTGCTGAACCTGCAATTTGTAATCTTGATCATCCAAACGAACGACCAAATCATTGGTTTGGAGGCGATCGCCCGCTTTGACTAATACGTCTACCACTGTACCCGCAACTTTAAAACTCAGTGTTGTTTCTTCAACCGCATTGATGCTCGCCGCGTAATAGGTTTTGGGCGTAAACGTATCCAGCGCAATGGTTAAGGTTTTAACCGGACGCAGCGGCGCGTTTGTCCCCGTCGTGTCCTCTTGGCGACACGCACTGATACCAAGAAAGAGCGTCGTCAACACCAATACAAAGATTATTTTTCTCACTGACATCTCCCGATCACCTTCCTATTATTGGGTTGTGCTATTGGGCTGTGCACACGCGCTGTGCCTTCACGTAAAGCACTCGAAGCAGGTGACATCATAAACGCTACTTATTAAACTCACTAAACGTTGCATGCAAACCCGTCAACCACGCTGTTTGTTCCTCTTCACTCAGCAAAAACTCAAAAAAACCGCTTATCCGTTGCACCGTCATTAAATCGCGCAAAAATTGATATCGCGCGTTGGCCGCCCCTAGATCAGCGTTTAATACTGTCTGCTGCGCATCGATTAAGGCGGTAATGTCTGCGGCGCCTTGCGTGTAAGCGTCTTTTACCAAGCGATAGTTTTTTTCTGCCGACACAGCCGCTTGACGCGCCAGATCGATCGTCGTAAAGGAAGACCATGCTTGATACATCGCATTTCGCATTTGCGCTTCCAACGCCGAATTCAAATCTTGTTTTTGATACCGTAAGCGTTTCAATTCCGCTCGCGCTTTACCAACAGTGGCGCGCCGAGCACCCCCAGCGTATAACGGTAGCGAAGCACTCAATGTCACACGCCACTCCAGATCATCAACCCCATCCCCATCTAAACCCAAGAAGCTCAAATCAAAATCACGACCTGCGCCAGATTCAGAAAAATACCGCGTCACTGTACTTTGCACCGCCACATTGGGCGCCCAATAAGACCGCCGTGCTGATTGCAGCGCACGTTCTTGCGCCGCCAACGCCGCGTCAATTTGCACCAATTCAGGCGCATGGCGTAAAGTCTGCTCGACCTCATATTGAATCAAACGCTCAAAATCCGACGGGCTGCGTATTAGCGTCGTATATTCAGAATGACTCAACAACAAAGACACCGTTTTAAATGGCGGCTCCACCGCGACAAAATCCGCCGTCAACGCTTGATGTAAGCGGTGTCTCAGTGTGATTTTGCTTTGTTGTAATCGCGCTCGCGCAACCGTAAGATCCTGCTCATCCGCGGCTAATTGACTCTGCCAACGATACAAATCGGAGGGTCCCGTTGCACCCAAACGCTGACGTGTTTCCGCCAATTCAACGTTTTGCCGGGTGAGTTGATGATTTTTTTCACGAATGGATTCAAGCGCCTGACTCTGCAGTACTGTAATAAAATATCCCACCGCTTCGTATATCGCATCCAACTCCGTTTGCGTTTGCCCAGACGCCTGTTGGTGATATTGATGACGCGCTATATCCCGCGCCGCACGCGACGTTTCCGAGTAAATATTTTGTGAAAGCGTTAATTGACCACGCGTACTGTACTCCGCTTGCTGCCCAAAACTCGCGTTCGCGCGGTCTTCATCAATGCCTACGCTTGAAACCACCGCCGTCAATTGTGGATACAAAGCCGCCTGCGCCCGACCTACATCGTGCTCTGCTGCCGCCACACCGGCTTGTCCCGCTTTAACGCTGAGACTGGATTCCCGCGCCGATAACGCAACACGATGGATGTTGATACGCGGAATCGAATCAGACAAATCATGAATACGTCTCGCATCGGTTAACAACGACCAACTCGGTGAAATACCCAGCTGGCGCGCCGTTTCCATGTTTATGGTCATTTGCATTCGTTGATCAAACGCGATAGGCAACAATTCAACCGCCGTTCCGCTGACAACGCGCTCCACGTTTAGCGCAATATGTCGAAAGAAGCGTTCATCATTTTTATCGTTTCCTTCGGTAGCCAGAAATCCGCACTCCAGATCCGCCTCTAAATACGAAAATGCGGGCAAGCGCTGTGCACGTAAAAATGATGCTAAGGCCGTGATCTCCGCTCGCGACCACTCAAAATGCGGCGCAAAATACACGGCATCCACATCGTCCGGCCATTGCGCAAAGTCGTCCTCGAAATCACGTGTAACGGCATGTACCGATATGCGATAATTCGATTGACGAATATTGAAATTCGCCAATACCGGGATCGCCTGCAATAACGATGGCGAAACCAATACCGCAATATGCGAAAACGGTGTGAGTGACCGAAGCATATCGATTTCGGCTTCCACATCGTGATGACGATTCAAGTAATATATATTCGTACGCCCTGATCCCGGTGATGATGTTTTCGGTACAGGTTGAACCCGCCGATCAATAACACCCGTAACGATCGTTGGTATGTTCACCCTGCGGAGTTGAATCACTTCGTTGGATGCCAAAGGTCCGATCACAACAACCGCATCCACCGTCGCATCCGCGTACAGGGTTTGCATGTGTTGCCGAATTGAATGCTGCGCATCACCGTAATACCGTCGAAAATTCACCGTATACTGTGGATTTATCACCGCCTGTATTTCGCTTTCCAAACGTTGCGTAAACCGAAATCGATCATCGATGTGTCGGTTATCAACGAGAAAAGCAATGGTTTTCGCATACATCGGCGCACTGAAAATCAAGGTCAGAAAACCGACAAGCATCATCGACGACATGAGAGAAACTGATCTCAACAGCATAAGTGCTCTCCGAACAGGATTGGGATAAACCCGATAAACAGCATTTGCAAACGGCTGCCGTTCCTCAAGCCACATGCACAGGTCTATGCTAGGTCATGACGTGTCCATGCTTAACCGGATTAAGAGAAAGCGTCATGGGTGCGGACAAGCCCCCCAAAAACGCGCCATCTTCCTGATAGCCCTCCCAACAAACGCCAACGACTTCGTTGCTCACATCCTGAACGGATAGGGGGAAAAATTGATATCGACGCCATTTATGCTCACCACCCACATCGATACCGCCATCCAGCAAACAACCCACATATTCATAGGGACCCCATAAATGGGGTGACTTCAGCAGATGCGTTCCCGTCTTCCTATCAACCCATTGGGGTGCACACGCTTTTATCCACCGTTTATCCACATTAACAAACAAATAATAAACCCCGTTTTCATTCCGAATAACGGGGCATTCCATGAGATCAAAATAATCCGGCGTATCCAGCGGCTCTTGAATCGACCATGACTGATTCTGATCCCGGAACACCGAAACGGCAATACATCCTGTTACTGTTTCATCTTTTTTCTGCGCCGTAATGAAGGCATACCATTGGCCCATCTTGTCATCCCAATGCAGCCACGGGTCTCGCCATGTTGTAGTGCCATCAGTAACATGATACGGGTGATAAATAGTCAAATCGCACACCATGAGTGGATTTCCCGGATCGGGAATCCACAGATACAAATCTTTCGAATAAAAACACCCAATTCGTTGAATAGTGCCATTTTCTTGGGTCGATCTACCCGTAATCAACATCATATAGTCGCCAGCAGGCGTCAACGCAACACTGCCCGTCCAGTTTGCCAAATCGTGCCAACTGCCACACGCGCCACGATCAATAGCAACACCACGGTACCACCACGTAATCAAATCTTTGGATACCGAATGGCCAACCGATGCTTTATTGTGACGTCGTTCTGGATCATCGATCTCTCTTGGCGCCTGTAAATAAAAAGCATGGTACATGCCACGCTCATCTTGAATGATCCAGAAATCCCACGTCACGAATTGGCTTGGAGCTAACAACATACGCGCTTCCTTTTCTTATATATTTCGTTATAATTAGGTGCTGGCCAATTATCGCTTTCCATTCAACGTCGTCAGCAGAAAGAATTTGACTTATTTTTTCGACATTTTTTCTGATTTATCGTCTATTCACAGGCGGCCTCATTCGATCGAGGTGTCAGCGTTCCGATTTTTTCTCACCGTTTCCTGACCCCATATCAGCATCAGCATGCCACCCATCATACCAATCGCACCACTGACGTACAGCGCGCCCGACAAGCTCCATAAACTGCTCAATCCGGCGATCAAAACAGGACTTAACGCACCACTTGAATCACTCAAAAAGCGCCAAACAGCTAAAAAGGTGCCACGCGTCGCACGCGGAGCCCAATCAGAACCCAAGGTCATAATAATACCACCACTGATTCCATTGGCTACACCCGCCAACACCGCAACCAGTAGCAACGCGGAAAAGGTCAGGCAACTGGATAACATCAGCATACTTAATGACAAAATAGCCACTCCCGGTATGGCGCTCCATTTTCGTCCCCAGCGATCCGCTGTATAACCACCGGGGTACAACATCACGCAATCCACCAGCGTGGAAATGGCAAAAATCACACCAATTTCACCCCGATTCAAGCCAATGTGATCCCCCCAGATTGGCAATAAAAATTGCCATGATCCCCTGAGCAGACGCACACAAATT
>JARRRL010000133.1:0-6994 GCA_037380725.1 Gammaproteobacteria bacterium
GTGACGAACACGCCGCTTCAGATCCTTATGCGTTGGCTGAGATCGCAAAAAACGACCTAGGCATGCGGATACCCGGTCGGTATTATTCCGAAAAGTTTGAAAATAATCAGATGGTCGTACACATTCTGGCGCTCGACACCAGCACAGTGGCGATCGACGCAACCCAGCAAAAATGGGCCACAGCACAAGCACTGCAACACCAGGAAAATAAAAACAACGAAAGCCGCGACAGCAAAAAACACTGGCTTGTCGTCTTCACGCACCACCCACCCTTCAGCTACGGTGAGCACGGCCTACAAGGCGAAAACCATTACTTACTGCCGCTGTTGCAAACCGTTTATGAACAAGCAGACTTATTAGTCTGCGGTCATGAGCACGATGCACAGTATTTGCAAGCCAAACCACGCGTCAAAAACGCATCAGCATCGAAAAACAAATCGATGCAGCACCCCACCGCCAATCCCGACAGCATCGATCTTGACGACCATCAACTCCCACCAACACTCATCGTGGGCACCAGTTGCGAAAGCCGCACCGTAAAGAGCGGCCCCTATTCCGCGTTTCACAGCCTCCAACCCGCGTTTGGACGCATCGTCATCACCGGTGACACCATTACCTCCGAGATTGTCGGTGCGCCAAGCGCAGATCGAACGGACCGTACGCTTCTGTTCGCGGAGACCATTCGAGACGCCTCCCGCTCTCGACAAACCGAAAACACAACACCTGTTTAAATCCTCCTTGGGAGCCAATACCTTCGATCGCTCAATCCGTTGATTTACGATCGCTCAATCCGGTAATGCTGACGTAATGTGATGTCGCCACGAATTTCATCTTCCTCACCATCCGGCCAGTGCACACGTATTGACAGAACCGTCGAACCTTCTCCCACGCCAAACCATGCCATTAAGGGGTCAAAACTCTGATACCCACCCGACGCCTTAATCCAACGACGCTGTTGTTGCTCATGACCTTGTGCATCGCGATAGCGTAAGGTAATCGTAGCCCCGACTCCATAACGATTGCCGCCACGTTCATCGCGCAACACGACGCTCACCGCATTACGATCGGCGCTGAGATCATTGCGGTACACCTGCACCGCCCCCATCGAGCTGTTACCAATGATGTCCAAATCGCCGTCTAAATCGTAATCAACCGTCACAAAGGAAAATAAATTAAATGGATTGTCCAAATTCCAACTGAATTGCTGCTGCTCGAAACCTTTTCCGGCCCGGTTGTGCATCAACACATTCCACCCATAGTCGTTCGCAGAACGCACCACGCCATCAGCGTTAAACACGTCTTGCCAACCATCGTTATCCAAATCCACGAAGCGAGCATTCCACGTCCAACCGCCGGGATGACGAAATGCGCCCTCGCCCAACACCGAATCAGCTTGTTCGAAGAAGCCATCACCTTTACCCATCAACAGCCAATTGCCATCTTCCTGCGTTAACGCGCCCGTTGTTTGACTCGCCTGGTAGAATGGTCCCCGCTGCGACAGCACATCACAGGTTCGTCCCAACAACCAATCGTAATCAAAACGACCATGACTGCAATCAAAAACCGACGCGTTCCGCGTCACCATCGACCACATCGTGATCGTTAAGCATTCTTGACGCAATACCGGATCCGTCACGGCTTCGCAAGTCCCCGTTGTCAAATTATGGTTGTCCGTTCCATCCAATTTGAGTTGAACCTGACGCTCCCGGACCAGAACGCAGTTAGCCTGTTGAATGGGGTCTTCAATGCGATCGCAATGGCTGACGTCTCCGTACGCTGTCGCGTATTCAGCCGGTGATCGGCCATCGATTTCCTCTTTTCCCACAAAACCACGTCGTTCTAAGGTTCCCATGATCAACAAATCGGGTATTAAATCGTTGTTCACATCGCCAATGTCCATACTCATGGAAAAAACAGGGGTTACGGGCAATCGCTGATCACTCGAGGTGACTTCATGAAACCCCTTACCCGTTCCCATCAACAAGCGATCCGGCACAACAAAATCATTATTAAAATAGATATCCTGGTAACCATCGTCGTTGATATCAGCCACCAAACCCGCCATGGTTTCACCAGAAAAACCAGAGAAAGGGTGCTCACGATACGTCATCGCATTATTAAAAACGATGCTGTTGTTACGGAATTTCGCTAACTCTTGAGATCCCGTAATCACCCCCAAAGCCATATTACCGTTTACCACATCCAGATAACCGTTGTTGTCCAAATCCGCAAAACCCGGCGCGACGGTGATGAGACCTTCGTTATTCGGAACCGGATAAAAATGCGCTTGATCCAACACACCGCCTTGGTTCAGCAAAACTCCATTGCCATCGTCATACGTCGTCACGAACAGGTCTAACCACCCATCGTTGTTCCAGTCCACCAGGGCCACGGCGTAGGTCATCAATCCCGCCAGTTTTTCATTCTGCAAGGGCTGCTGTTCAAACCACCCGCCTCGATTCAAATAAATCTGCGGTCCCACGTTGCTGCCGAACACCACATCCATCCAGCCATCTTGGTTGATGTCTCCCGCCGCAGTGCCTCGACCAACCCAAAACGGGTCCACATAGTCACGGATGCCATAACGAAACCCTTTTACCAAACCAATTTTTTGTCCTTCAATTTGAGAGAAGTGCCCCAAACTGGCGGAACTGGGCGCGTTAAACGCTTGCGTGCTGACCTTCAAATGCGCGCTATCGTACTGCAAAGCATTCGATGCGGACGACCATTGTCGCGGCGCTAAGATACCCGTTGACGGTGGCGTAAAGGTCGCCACGCCTTGACGATCAATCGCGGCAGGCAAACGCTCAACACGCGGCCCCATGGTGCGTTCATACGTTGCGGTTTCGGGCGTCAAATAGGCCCATTGGTGATACCAATCTCCGCACAAACCCAAGGCCCAAACCGTCAAAATGCACATAACTAACAAGGTCATCGCCCAACGTAACGACGCGCTGCGCCACAAGACGAAAAACGCATACAAGCTGTAAATGCCAAAACCACTGAGCATCATAGCCACTAAAGGAAACGAAACGCCTTGCGAGAAAAACGCATTGGCCAAAGTCACGTCAAAAGCAACCGGAATGGGCAATAACACAATGGCAATTGCCGCGAACAACGCACTCACGGGCCCCAATGACGCTTGCAGGGCATCCAACGGCATCACTTGTCCAATCACCGCGCCCAAAAAGCCCGCCAAGAACATTAAGGGCACCGCACGCACCGAAATCGTCCCAATGCCTCGTGCGGCGGCTTTCAAACCCAACCATGTCCCCCACGCCCATGACAGACCGGTGGTGTTTAGCGTATTTTTTTCCGGCGCTGACGTCGCCATTGGCATGGCCAAAGAAGACGTGGTCGTTGCCTGATCCGTCAAGGCTTCCCAATCGCGCACTTTTTCATCTCCGCGCACCCACGTAATCAAGATGGGAACGGACAAAATAATAAAAAAAGTAAATCCAATTTTCAGCAGCGCCAAATGAAGCGGAAACAAACTGAACACCATCGTCACCACAACAATATTCAGTGTCGGCGAACTCATCATCATGCTGGTTGCCATTTCCAAACGGCGGGTTTGCAGCACACCTTGAAACACCGGCGCCGCACAGTTGACGCATACCCCCAATGGGGTTCCCATTAAGACACCTAACAAGGTATTTTTTAAGCGTCCCCCGCCCGGCTTCAGCGTCAACAAGGGCAACAACGCAAACACCAAGCCCCCAAATAACACACCAAAAGTCATGCCTTTCTTGTTGGCGTCTAACCAATTGATGGTACTATAGAGAATGCGTTGCCACAGCGGATCATGTGGATTAATCTCAATCACTGGCCACGCGGCGAACAAATCATGCACCGCACCCGCACCGCTCTGCGCCATCAAGGCCTTAGCGTTCAAATCGGGATAGCGCGATCCGAACCAAAACGACAAGAGCAAACCCAACATGAGTATGAATATGATCGGAATTTGGCGATTCATTGTGCTTATATTCATCGGCGAAACCTTATCAAAACCACAGAGAGACTACTCTGTATTTACATTTACTCTATATTTACATTTACTACGTGCAATGCTTGTGTTCAGTGCGTACACGCGATAAGCTCTTCACAAGGTAGCGCACACCATGTAGCGCACACCAAAAGTGGTACGCAACAGTTAACATAAATACGCCATCAAACGCTTCAAAACACGATGGGGAAAACAATCGGCATGCCAAAAACCCACGCCAACAAACACGCGCCCGAACACGCTGTCAATCAATGGTCATTGATACGCCATCATCCACACTTCTCGCCCTTTTTCTGGACACAATTTACTGGTGCGTTTAACGATAATGTATTTAAAAACGGTCTGATTTTGTTCCTCACGTTCTCAGGTCAAATTGCAGATCAATACCTACCCTTGGCCAATAATCTGGGCGCTATGTTATTCATTTTGCCCTTTTTCCTGTGTTCAGCTTTTGCAGGACAATTAGCCGATAAGATGGAAAAGTCTACCCTGATTCAACGCGTAAAACTGTTAGAGATTATACTCATGGTCGCAGGGGCTGTTGCGTTTTGGTGTCACAGTGTTGCAGCGCTGATGGCCGTTTTGTTTCTCATGGGATTGCAATCCACCTTATTTGGCCCTGTCAAATACAGCCTATTACCGCAAGCTCTACACCCACAACAATTGATTGGCGGCAACGCATTGGTTGAAATGGGCACCTTTTTAGCTATTTTATTGGGCACGGTGTTTGCTGGCTTATGGTTTACAAGCCCCTTTCCGATTGGCGGCATCAGTGTTTCAGTGGTGATCATCGCGCTAATGGGTTGGATTTTTAGTCGACGCATTCCACCGCTCAGCAGTAACGATCCACACTTACAAGTGGATTGGCATCTGCTGCGTCAAACGCGCGTGTGTTTGGCGTTCGCGCGTACAGAGCGAAGTGTTTTTCTGTCTATTCTGGGTATATCGTGGTTTTGGTTTCTCGGTGCGGCCTATTTGACCCAATTTGCTCAGTTCGCCAAACTCACCCTCGCGGGTTCTCCCAGTATCGCCACGCTGCTGATGGCCTTACTGGCAGTAGGCATCGGTATCGGATCGGCCTGGTGTGAACGCTTATCCAATCATAAAGTTGAAGCGGGCTTAGTGCCCATTGGCGCTATTGGTCTGACATGGGCGGGTCTGGATTTGGGCTCCTTGGATTACGCGTTGTTACAAACCGAAAACGCACCCCATACCATTATGACATTACTGAGCACCGGCGTAGGTCTTCGCGCCGCCATCGATGTATTGCTAATCGGTGGCGCAGGCGGCATTTATGTCGTTCCCCTCTATGCCCTCGTACAACAACAAAGCGCCGAAAAAATTCGCGCCAGAGTGATCGCCGCGAACAACATCATCAACGCAATCGCCATGACCGCTTCAGCCATATTCAGCATGGTGTTGCTCGTCGGTCTCGAAATCAGTCTGCCGCATCTGTTTGTGATTTTGGCGTGCATGAATGTTGTTGTCGCCTTGTACATTTTCACGCTCGTACCCGAATTTACCATGCGCTTCCTCGTCTGGCTGTTTACACACAGCATATACCGCATTCGACATATGAATTTGAACCACATCCCACAAGAAGGCGCTGCGCTACTGGTCTCTAACCACGTCACCTTCGTGGATGCACTCATTATTGCGGCAGCCTGTCGCCGTCCCGTGCGCTTCGTTGTATTCAAACCCATCTACGATCTACCTATATTGCGATTTATTTTCAAAATCAGCAAAGCCATTCCGATCGATTCTCGCCGACGAGATCCCGAAGCGTATGAACAGGCCTTCATACTCATTGACCAATTGCTGCACGCCGGTGAATTGGTCTGTATATTCCCAGAAGGTAAACTCACCCTCGATGGTGAGATCGATGAATTTCGCCCCGGTATTGAGAAAATAGTGAATACGAACCCGACGCCCGTCGTGCCATTAGCTCTCCGCGGCTTGTGGGGCAGCTATTTCAGCAGACAACAACAAGGCGTCATATTAAAATGGCCAAAGAAACTGTTTGCACGCGTGGATTTGATCGCGGGAGCCCCAATCGCCCCCGAGCACGCCTCTCTGCAGCGCATTCAAAACGCTGTAGAGACATTACTCAAGCCAAACGCTACAATAATTGATCACAATACAGAAACAAAATAAGGAGCCCGCACCCTGTGATAGACGAATTCAGACGGTTTCTCAAGCTTGAAGCCGCCGGAGGCATCATTCTGCTGGTCGCCGCGTCGCTGGCCATCGTCTTCGCCAATACGCCATTGTCAACGCTGTACTCCGCGTTCATTACATTGCCGGTTGAAGTGCGCATTGGCGCATTACACATCGATAAACCGTTACTGCTGTGGATCAACGACGGCCTCATGGCCATCTTTTTCCTTCTGGTCGGCCTAGAACTCAAACGCGAATTTCTGGAAGGCGAGTTGTCACGTCCCAGTCAATTGGTACTACCCGGACTTGGCGCTTTAGGTGGCATGCTCATGCCCGCCCTCATCTATGCGATCATCAATCGTCATGATCCAATTGCGTTGCAAGGCTGGGCCATTCCCGCCGCCACGGACATTGCTTTTGCGCTGGGTATTTTAGCTTTATTAGGGTCCCGTGTTCCCGCTTCACTGAAAATCTTTCTGGTTGCGCTTGCCATCCTGGATGACATCGGCGCCATCATTATTATTGCGATATTCTACACCACCAAGCTCTCTGTGACCGCCTTGGCCATATCGGGTGCCTGTTGCACCGTACTGTTCCTGCTCAATCGACGTCGCATTTCGAACCTCGCGCCGTATCTCATCACGGGCATCATCATGTGGGTGGCCGTACTCAAATCTGGCGTCCATGCAACATTGGCTGGCGTAATTTTGGCCTTTTTTATCCCCATGAGGAGCGACTCATCCAAACGCTCGCCTTTACGCAACCTCGAACACGATTTGAACGGCACCGTCGCTTTTTTCGTACTGCCCGTTTTTGCCTTTGTAAACGCCG
>JARRRL010000134.1:0-8400 GCA_037380725.1 Gammaproteobacteria bacterium
ACCGACGACTCCCCATCACAGCTCTCTCATTCCACAACACACTAAGCCGTTATCATCATTTCAGCACGTTTAGCCGCGTAAAGCGAGTTCAACTACCGCTTCAGCATATATTTTAGCTGTTATTTTAGCGGTATCCAACAGCGATATACGAAGATCCGGGTTTCATATACACAAACTCATCGCAATACCAGCCAAAAAGCCGGCTGGTGTGACCCCTTTTCTTTCAGACATCCTTTCAGACATCCTTTCAGACATCCTTTCAGACATCCTTTCAGGCATCGATGCAAGCTCTGGTATTTAGATTTCGAATCCGTACTGACAGGCCTGAAACACAGTTAGTTATAAATAATACCACGCACCAATCAGCCACCGGCTTCTAAAGAGACTTTGACTACAATACCCCACTTTTTCAAGCACCTTCTTTAAACACCCTCGGATAAACCCTCTGCACCAAAACAAATCTCGCCCCGAACCAATACCCCATGCATCGTATCAGTACAAAGCACAATGAAATCATCCCCCTTTTTTCTACTCACCAAACCCTCTCAATGCGTGCATTTCCCGCTCAGTCCCACGCCATCACACCCCACAACTCGCTGTAGCTCTGTTCAATCAAAAATTGGTATGATGACCTCAACAGCACAGATAAAGGGCCTTTCAAACGTTCATTACGACTCAGGTATTCCCAATCATGCACCAGCAACGTATTGAAGAACGTTTGACTGGAATTGTCAGTCGCGTCACCTTCCACAATCCGACAAACGGCTGGTCCGTACTCAAAGTCGTGCCTTTTGGACAAAACAGCAACCCAGCAACAGTCACCGTTTACCAAAGTAAAGTCTTTGCAGGTGCCACCGTCGCATTTTATGGTGAATGGCATTTCGATCAGAAATATGGTCGGCAGTTTCGCGCCACCAAAGCGGTAGAACAAAAGCCCGCCTCAGCCGCCTCTTTAGAGAAGTATTTAGGATCAGGCTTAATCAAGGGCGTCGGACCCAAGACCGCCAAGAAGATTGTCGCTTACTTTAAGGGAGACACCCTGTCGGTCTTCGAAGACCACATCGAACGATTAAAAGAAGTACCTGGTATCGCACAGCGTAAACTCGAAACCATTTCTCAAGCCTGGCGTGAGCACAGCGCTATACGTGATGTCATGCTGTTTCTACAACATCACGGGGTCAGCACCCTGTTTGCGGTACGCATTTATAAAAAATACGGCGACAACGCCATTGCGCGCGTAGAAGAAAACCCTTACACGCTGGCCGATGATTTTTATGGCATCGGATTCTTCTCGGCGGACAAAGTAGCCCAATCCATCGGATTTTCTCTGGACAGTCTGGTTCGCATTAAAGCGGCCATCAAACACGTCCTCTCAGCCAGCCGAGAACAAGGTCATTGTTATTTAACGTTACCGCAGATCGTCACCGCTGTCATCGAGCTGATTGCGCAAAACCTCGATGACCGCATTGTTGGGTTATTAGAAGAGATGGTCAAGAACAAGTCACTGTATTACCATGAGCACAGCGTGGCCGAACAACTCAATGCGCTCAAAGGCACCATAACCATCGACTCACAGCGCATCGCAGACTGGGTCGATCGCTACAGCAACACACACCAACTCACCCTCAGCGACGAACAAAAACAAGCAGTCATTGGCATCGCCAAGCAAGCCGTATCGATATTAACCGGAGGACCAGGCTGCGGCAAAACAACCACAACACGCGCCATTTATAAGCTCTTCGAATCCATGCACAAACGCGTGATACTCGCGGCCCCAACGGGGCGAGCCGCTCAGCGCATGGGTGAAGTGATTGGCCAAGAAGCCAAAACCATACATCGTCTGCTGCAATGGAAAGGGGATCAATTTCAGGTTAATACCAACAACCCTTTGAAAGCGGACGTCGTTATCGTGGATGAATGCTCAATGCTCGATATCGGTTTGGCCGACGCCATCATCAGCGCCATGCCCAAAACGTGCCAACTGCTTCTCATCGGCGACGCAGACCAATTGCCCTCCGTCGGCCCGGGCAACGTCCTCCAAGACCTCATCGCCTCAAACGCGATACCCTGCTTCCGTCTCACACAAGTATTTCGTCAAGCCCAAGCTTCACACATTATCCAAAGCGCACACCGCATCAACCAAGGCTTACTGCCCCACATTATTTCACCTTTTCATCAACCGAATTGCTGGACACGAGGCATTGACTGCCTCTTTATCGATTCAGACGAAGCGACTCAAGCACAATTATCTTTCATTCATCGTATCAAACGATTCGCTCACGACACGTCGCTTCTGGACACGAGCGCATCAGAACCCACCACGCACCCAGCACTCGACACCGAACGCCTGTATCAATTTCAGTGCGACAAACCCATTCGTTCACCCTATGAGCACGAATTTGAAATTCCCAGAGCGTTCGAGCACGTGGATCTGGAAAAACTGAAACACACCGAATCCGATTTGGAATCGTTCAAAGCGGTACTGAAAAATATTCACCCCTGGTCCTCCTTACACTACAATTTAACCGCCATAGAAGTTGTACAAAAGCTCTATCAAGAATGGATTCCCAAATATCTGGGACCCGACACCGACATTCAAGTCCTGAGCCCTATGGCGCGCGGCACGCTGGGCACCTTCAACTTAAACCTGACTCTGCAAAAACACGTCAATCCTGCCGGAGACGATAAACCACAATTACTGATAGGACAAAAAATGTTTCGTGTGGGAGACCGCGTGATCCACAAGCGCAATAACTACGATTTGAACGTCTACAACGGCGACATTGGAAAAATCACGTCCGTCAATACAGAAAGCGTCACATGCCAGGTACAATTTGAACCAGACAATCGAGTGGTCACCTACAACAAAGAAGCCCTCATGGATCTGGATTTGGCTTATGCGATCACCATTCATAAATCTCAAGGCAGTGAGTTCAGCGCGGTAATCATTCCCGTATTGACTCAGCATTTCAAAATGCTTTACCGTAATTTACTGTATACGGGATTGACTCGCGCCAAACGCTTAGCTGTTTTTGTGGGGACGCGTCGAGCCTTATCGGTTGGCGCAAAAAATGCCGACACCGCCAAGCGGCAAACTGCACTGCAGACGCTGTTAAAATAAAATTGGATAGTTGGTGAAGTTCAACAAGATTTAATGCAAGAGTAGATGGCGTTGATGATAAGAATAAGCCAGGAAAAACGGACTGGAATTACCATGAGTAACACGAAGCTGGACTAAATGTAAACTAGGCTAAACGTAAACTGGAGAAACGAAGGGAATATACTTCACGAGTACAAAATAAATAAAGAGCAATGGTGGGTCGTACTGGATTCGAACCAGTGACCAATTGGTTAAAAGCCAACTGCTCTACCAGCTGAGCTAACGACCCACTTCCTCTCTCTTGAAGAGAGGCCAAATGATACAGCACCCAGCAAAAAATACAAGCCCTATTTTTAAAAATAACGCCGCATACAGAACAACGTTATGATCGATACCGCGTGGGATCTTCTACACCAGCGGCTTCAAACCCCGCACGCCGCAGGCGGCAACTTTCGCACAGGCCACACGCTCGGCCCACCTTATCCACCTGATAACAGGACAAGGTCGCACCATAATCTACCCCCAGCGCCACACCACGTTGAATGATTTCCGCCTTGCTGAGCTGAATTAACGGTGCATGTATACGCAATCGTTGAGCACCATCCGCCGCCCGCGTCCCCAAAGCAATCGCCGTCTCAAACGCTTCGATAAACGCAGGACGACAGTCCGGATATCCAGAATAATCTACAGCGTTAACACCGATAAACAGGTCGCCTATCCCTTGGCTTTCCGCCAAACTGGCCGCCAAAGAGAGAAAAATTAAGTTCCGCGCTGGCACATAGGTATTCGGTATCCCCCTCCCCGCCTCTTCGGGCACCGCCATGCTCAGATCCGTAAGCGAAGAACCACCCAGCAAATCCATCGGTATCGGCAAAATCGTGTGCGCCACCACAGCGCTTTGCTGCGCCAAGGCCTGAGCCGCCTCTAACTCCAAACGATGTCGCTGACCGTAATCGAAACTTAATGCGTGCACGCGCCACCCTTCAGCACGCAAAATACCCAGTACCGTTGCTGAGTCCAAACCTCCAGACAGCAGCAACACCGCCCGTTTTTGGGGCGGATTTGATGTCACACCCACCATCATCCAACTCCTCACACGCTGGGTCGATCTCCCCATAGGATTTTGTGTAGTTGCAACTGAAACCGCACATCCAATCCACACTGTAATACCCACTCGGCCAACTCAGTCGGAGCCAACTTTCCAAAAACCGGCGAGAACACCACCTCTTTTACCTGCCCCACCAAACCATATCGATGAATCACCTCAACGGACCACTCAAAATCGCGCCGCGAGGCAATCACAAATTTCACCACATCACGCGGAGTCAAATGCGGTACGTTCAACCAGCGGTTGCGATGCTCTTCCCCCGAGTCCGGCGCTTTTAAATCCATCACTTTCATAACGCGCGCGTCCACCGAAGACACGTCTAAGGCGCCACTGGTCTCCAAGGACACGTCATATCCAGCGTCACACAGTAAACGCATCAGTGTCATGCATGCCGGCTGCACCAAAGGCTCACCGCCCGTCACACACACTCGTTTCGTTGGGTAAGCCGCCACGCGTTCCAATATGTGCTGCAACGATTGCCGCTCACCACCTTCAAACGCGTATGCCGTATCGCACCATACACAACGCAACGGACATCCGGTCAGTCGCACAAACACCGTCGGCAACCCACTGCGATCCGTTTCCCCTTGTAACGAATAAAAAATTTCGGTGATGCGTAAACACGCCGTGCGAGCAGACTTTTCAACAGAAATGCGCTGATCCAAGTCCAGCGGCGCAGGTTTTTCCGTATTCGTTTGCAACTCAAGCACATCGCCATTTTCGCAATCGTTACGAGACAGCTCGGTAACGGACATAGCCAAAGACCTCGATCTTTTCAGCCCATCAGAAACAACAAAGCCAACCGCGCGTACAACACGCTGGTCGGCATCGCGAGTTTACCAAGATTGAGCGAAAACGAAAACGAGAAACATCACCCAGCGCGCTGCCTCCTAAGAATCGAGACACAGCCCAGAAGGCACAGAAGCACAGAAGCACAGAAGCACAGAAGGCTATTGAATCGCTCCTGATAAGCGCTTCAACTGATGATCCGCCAAGCGTGACGCGGTAGTGTTGGGGTACTCTGTCAGGATACGCTGAAAGATTTTCTTGGCACCTTCCACATCTTGGCGTCGATAAACCAGCGTGGCTTTTTTATACAGCGCATCTGGAATCCGCGCATGTTTTGGATAGTTTGAAACAAATTTTTCGATGTATGACAAAGCGGCATTCTCATCGGGCTCTTTCTGACGCAACGACAATTCGGCTAACCAGTACAACGCATTACCGGTCAAATTTCCTTGTGGGTAGGTTTTTATGAACGCATCAAAACCTTTCTTCGCCCCTTCAAAGTCGCGTTTTTCCAATAGAGTGTACACCGATTCGTACTCCTGCTTCTCCGACATTTTTGAACGTAACGGCGCCGATGCAGCGGGTGACGTGGTCGCCGATCGCGACGGCGTAGCAGCCTGATCGTTGATTCGCTCTCCAGCACCCGCATGATGTGCTGGTTTTTCTGGATGGATCTTCGCGCTGGAAGCGCCGGTCTCAGGTGTCAGCGCGTTCATATTCACAACGGTGTTCGACACGCCCTTCGCTTTCTCCATCAAGCCCAGTCGCTCATCCAAATCCACGTAGTTTTGTACTTGTCGCTGATCCAGTCGTTTTACCTGATTTTGAGCCGCTTCCACATCGCCACGCAGTCGACGCACCTCTTCTGATAACACCTGAACCTGGTGATACAACTCCCACAGCGGATTTTGAGCGGATTCAGATTGCACCTGTTCCGTACCACGATCATCTCGCGCCAGCAACGCACCGGTGCTACTCCGCCAAGGGGAATCGTCTTCAACAGCGCGCCGTTGCGCGTCGCCCTGACGCTCAGGACGACGCGTTTTCCCATCCAGCGTTTGGCCCTCTTCCACAATAACTCCGTCTCCGACGACACGACCTTCTTCAACACCATTTTCCACAACAATGATCTCATCTTGTGAACGAATCACAGGGATGGAATCCTTATCACGCGCCCACACCGGCAACGACACAGTCAAAACAAGCGCACAGCACATTGCCATCGCAAACAATCGCCCCATCTTGTTTGTGATACACATGCACGTTCCTCCTCTGTTGTACTGATGTTATTCTCATGTTGCACTGAAGCACATCATTTCACTGCGCTCGCGTGTTAAAACGCGTCATTTCAAGCCTAGCTTATCATTCTTGACAGGCGCGCCACCTACAACACACTACCCAACACTACCCACTTATGCCAATCGGCACACAAAACAAAAAAAGGGCGATCCACTGTAATGGGGTCGCCCTTTAACCCTTTAACCGCTGTATAACGGTCTAGGTTTACCGTCAAACACACTCAGCGATAGGAAATTTCAACGCGGCGGTTTTGGGCCCAAGACTGCTCACCTTGTCCATAAACTGCTGGTTTTTCTTCTCCATAACTGATCACATCCAACTGTGATGCCGAAACACCATTTATGCGTAAAAACTTAGCAACAGCCAATCCACGACGCTCACCCAAAGCTAAGTTGTATTCACGCGTGCCGCGCTCATCCGCATGCCCTTCCAAACGAACACGAAGACTGGCATCCGCCGCCAATCGACGTGCGTGCGCTTTCAACGCTTCATACGCTTCAGGCTGAATCACCGATTGATCAAAATCGAAGTAAAAGACACGCTTGCGAAGCAATGCTGCATCTGGATCTTCTTGCACCGTGTAATTATCCTCACCCTCTGCGGTCGTTCCCGCCGACGCACTGTACGTACTATTAGAGGTGGATTCCATCGGTGAGCTCTCAACGACCTCATCGGATACCTGATCCATGCTGTCGTCCATCATTTCGTCTTTCGGTGTGGTTGAACACCCCGCGACCCCTAACACAATTACTAAACCAAACAGTTGCAGTAAACGGCTACCACGCATAACTCATCTCCTTTGGTTCCCCACGTATGCGGGGTTTGTCTATTGTTTCGAATTGTTTTTGACGATCTCTTGGTGCGTTGCAAGTGGACATGATCAGTCAACCAACACGCCGCTACTCAACACCAATTACTACTTCGGCACTGATTAATCACCTCGTCTTAGCACCAAAACTACTGCCATTCAACAAGTGCATGTATCTTATGCGGGTCTCACAAAAAAACCAACCCACTGCAACAGCTAAAATCACAGCCCGTGAACCGCGTCGCGTCAATTCGCCAACTTTTTACGCCCGCGCGCGTTTTTCCCCGATCGACACACCAATATAGCACCAATCTCAAAGCACCAATCCCACAGCACCAATCTAAAAACAACGCTTAGCATATCGCCATACAACACGTTACGCCTCAGTCACCTCTCCAGTCAAAACCTAGACGAATCTAGCACACTTTCATCCGACTGGAACAGGATAAGACGCCTAGCTTTATTTTAAAACATCCATTTCAAAGATATGATCGTCTTACAGCTGATAGTTCGGCGTCGAAACGGCAATCGCCCTTTCGGCCTCCGACATTTCTACCTCCACATCCTCAAACAATAGTGTCGATAAATAACGCTCGCCCGTATCTGGCAGCATACACAAAATGGTGCTGCCTTGAGCAGCCGATTGCGCGACTTGCAAAGCGCCAGACAGCGTTGCGCCCGCTGAAATGCCAACAAAAATTCCTTCCTGCTGCGCCAAAGCTTTTGAGCAACGCATCGCTTCCGAGGCAGCAATGGGGAGTATGCGGTCCACGCGCCCAGCATCCAACGCTTCCTGCGCAACCAAAGGAATAAAATCTGGCGTCCAGCCTTGCAGGGGATGCGATTTAAAATCAGGGTGACTGACAGAAGGCGAACCATCAGCGTGACGCTCCTGTTTTACACCATGCGCAAATAATGGTGCCGCTTCCGGTTCACAGACTATGATTTTGGTCTGGGGACTTTTTGCCCGTAATACGCGCGACACCCCACAGAGCGTCCCCCCCGTCCCAGAGCCCGTAACCCAATAATCCAATGGTAAATCATCAAAATCACGCAATATCTCTTGCGCGGTGGTACGCTCATGCATCGCTGCATTAGCCGGGTTTTCAAATTGATGCGATTGCCACCACCCGTGCTTTTCGGCCAATTCTTTCGCTTTGTTGACCATGCCAATGCCTTTGTGCGCCGCCGGGGTCAACACCACTTTAGCGCCCAAAAAACGCATGAGCTGACGCCGTTCAACACTGAAACTCTCTGCCATCGTAACCACCAACGGATAGCCCTTTTGCGCGCACA
>JARRRL010000135.1:0-6902 GCA_037380725.1 Gammaproteobacteria bacterium
AGCTCCCCCCGGAAATTTGGCGAGAGATAGCCGCTGTAGCGAGTGCTGATTCAGTACTGACGCTGCGGCAAATTTCACGTGATTTGCGCTCAGCCGTTGACAGTCTTGATCAAGCGAATTTGAATCGAATAAATCTACATCCTGATTCAACCGTGGATCTTTATCAGTCCGATGCTGGTGTGCGCCCTGTCACAAGAGATCCGGCAACTCAAGGTATAACAGCTAGAGATGAAAATATATCACCAGTGCTGCAAGAGTTTTTTGCACATAGTAATGATGCTCATGTTCGAAGGCACTTGGCAGGCAACCCCAGCCTGAGCTCTGAGGCGGTGCAGCAGACACTGGCGCTGGATCCGAACACAGATGTTCGAAAGCACTTGGCGGACAACCGTAGCCTGAGCTCTGATGCTTGCCAGCAGACACTGGCGCAGGATCCGAACAAATGGGTTCGATGGCGCTTGGCGGAAAACCCCAGCCTGACTTCTGAGGCGGCGCAGCAAACACTGGCGCAGGATCCGAACGCAGATGTTCGAGAGACCTTGGCACGCAAGCCCAGCCTGAGCTCTGAGGCGGCGCAGCAAACACTAGCGCAGGATCCAAACATACGTGTTCGAGTGGAATTGGCGTACAACCGCAGCCTGAGCTCTGAAGCGGCGCAGCAGACACTGGCACAGGATCCGAACGAATGGGTTCGAAGTTACTTGGCGGGCAACCCCAGACTGACCTCTGAAGCGGCGCAGCAGACACTGGCGCAGGATCAGAACATACGTGTTCGAATAGCCTTGGCGTGCAACCCCAGCCTGAGCTCTGATGCAGCGCAGCAGACACTGGCACAGGATCCGAACTTACGTGTTCGATCGGACTTGGCGAACAACCCCAGCCTGACCTCGACTGTACAGCAAACTCTAGCTCAGGATCCGAACGCATGGGTTCGAGGTTACTTGGCGCGCAATCCCAGCCTGACTTCTGACGCTCGGCAAGAGAGACTGGCGCAGGATAAGAACTCAGAGGTTCGAGCAGCCTTAGCGCGCAACCGTAGCCTGACCTCTGAGGCCCGGCAGGAGAGACTGGCTCGAGATCAGAACACAGAGGTTCGAAGGGACTTGGCGCGCAACCCCAGCCTGACCTCGACTGTGCAGCAAACTCTGGCGCAGGATCGGAACGAGTGGGTTCGAGAGGACTTGGCGGGCAACCCCAACCTGAGCTCTGAGGCGGCGCAACAGACACTGGCGCAGGATCGGAACGACGATGTGCGAGAGGCCTTGGCGCGCAACCCCAGCCTGAACTCTGAGGTGACACAAGGGAGACAAGCTCATAATTTAAACAGAAGTATTCAAATGATTTTGAGACGAATTGTCCCGGCTGACCGCTAGACGCGCTAAATTTTAGCTCAGCGCGTAATTTGGCATTGGAAATGGACATAACCCCAGCTGATGTCCACTCAGTGAGGAGGGGCGAATGCCCCTCACTTTACCGCACCTCAACGAACAGGTGGTGCCGTTTTTTTCAAAAGAAGATGTAGTAGACCCCAGGATTTCCAGGAAAAATTCCGGCGACGTTTTTGTAGTTTTGGATGGTTTTGCCCCGAATCAAATTAATTTGTGATATCAGCCCTGCAATTTGGAGGCCCAAATCGCTAGTTTGTGACGGATGGATTGCTGTGAGATCTGATCCTCCGGCAAGGGATGGATGACTTTATCGTGAACCAACAGTCGGTAGATGTACTCCAGTTTCTCATCCGCCGAATCGGTGGGTTCAAACTCGACCACGCCGCGCGCCTCGCCGTACTTGACACCCAGGGCAATGGCTTTCTTCACCAACTCTTTCTCATTTTTGAGCTTTTTCATTCCGTCTCCCGCACGTCTGTGTTCCTGCACCAAGCATATGTGTTCCTGCACCAAGCATAGGGGGTCTGGCGGGGCTTGTCCTTAAAGAGTCTTTAAATCGTCCCCTTCGTCATCCCGTCTACTTTTTTACCATTCCTACTATAGTCATTCAACCGCTATCCGGTATTGCATTGATCTATATCGTGGGTTATAAATGGACAGATTTTTGGCTAACAGCCACATATGCTCTTTTCATCACAGCCGGATTTTGCTGACGACCCCTTGTATGCGTACGACCGTCGACAATACACAACATCAAGGTGTTAATTTTTTCGTTAAGCGCATTTCAGAAAACCAGACTTTTGGAATGAAAACGATCTGGCGTGACCAGATTAAGATTAGTGTCTCTGATCCCTATAAAACAATACTCGACATTATTGATGATCCCTATCTCGGCGCAGGTTTACAGCATACCGTAGATTGTTTGAAGGAATTCAAGAAAAGCTATAGCAAGCAAAGCGATCTTGACAAACTATTGGCTTACGCAAAACAAATTAGCAATGGTGCTCTCTTCAAAAAGTTGGGTTTCCTTGCTGAAACGCTTGGTTTTGAAAAAAGCTTTATTGGCGAATGCGCGAATAACCTGACAACGGGATACACACAGCTTGATAAAAAGGCAACCGAAAAAAACCTTGTGACCAAGTGGCGGCTCTGGATACCCAAGGGATATAAATTTTGATTAGTAAAGACGAAATTCTTTCCGTTGCCGATGAAACTGGTTTGACCTCGGCTGTTGTAGAAAAAGATTATGTCCTTGGCTGGCTACTCGCCGCTATTCACCAAAATGCGGTTTTCTCAGATGGCTGGGTTTTTAAAGGCGGGACATGCCTTAAAAAAGGCTATTTTGAAACTTACCGTTTTTCTGAAGATTTGGATTTTACCCTGAAAGATGAAAGTCATCTTGATGCGGATTTATTAACAGCACAATTTTTGGAAATAGCGGAATGGCATTCACATGAATTATTACTCCTATCCAGAAGTGTTCGGCGAAAAAGTAAGAGCGCTTGGGGAACGCTGTAAACCAAGAGATTTATACGATGTCATAAACTTGTATCGAAATGATCAATTGCCTGCTCCTGCCATAATCAACGATGTCTTGGCACAAAAATGCGCACATAAGGAAATCGAAAAACCAAAACTTGCAGATATGGATAGTTACCGGGAAGCACTGATACAGAACTGGGAGTCAATGCTGACTCACCAGCTTCCCGCACTTCCCGCATTTGAGTTGTATTGGGATGTATTACCAGAATTTTTTGAATGGCTAGAAAGTTCAGAAACCGAAAAAAGAGCGGTACTTGGTGCAGTATCACGAGAAGGCAATATTTATCGCCTAACTTAACTATTCTTCCTGCGCAATATTCTGGAGGCTATTTGCCAAGCTTGGATATACCGAAAAGCTTTACAACAAGACCTAGAACAAGGGCGACCAGAAGAACGAGTTTTTCTAACAGCGGACCGACCTATATTTATCGCTGCCCGATGTGTGACAAAACGTTTAAACGAAAAAAACAAGATCCACGACTTAATTCTCATAAAACCAAAGATGGTTTTCCATGTTCCGGCAGGACAGGATATTTTGAGAAAACTAAATATTCGTTATTAGAATTTTCAAACGTCCGATTTTGGTCGTTTGAATAACAAACATAAACTTTTTACAAAGATACAAAGACCTTAGGACATTATGGCTCCAATTGAGATTAAACACCCGCAAGATCTGGCGCGCTTACGCTGCATTGCCCTATCTGCACAAGGCTTACTTCAAGCACAACCCTATGGGTCTGGTTTGGCGGGAGCACGTAAAGCGATTAGTCACATAGGCTATGTACAGATTGACACCCTATCAGTGGTGGAACGCGCTCACCATCATGTATTTTACTCCAGAGTACCAAAATTCAAGCCAGCTATGACAAATCAAATGTTGCTTGATAGAGATATTTTTGAATATTGGACACATGCCGCTGCGTTTCTACCCATCTCCGATTTTCGCTTCTCCCTGCCCTACAAACACGCCATTAAAAGCGGCCAAACCCATTGGTACAGAACCCCTGATAAAAAGCTCATGAGGGAACTATTGGCGCGTATCCGTTCAGATGGCCCCTTACGATCTCGTGATATAGAGACCAACACGACAAAACGCTCAGAATGGTGGGACTTGAAGCCAGCAAAAAAAGCACTCGAACAGCTGTATATGGAGGGAGAACTCATGGTGAGTAACCGCGAAGGCTTCCAAAAAACATATGATTTAACTGATCGGGTACTGCCATCCCACATCAACACACAGGTTCCCAGCATAGAAGAGTTTGCAACGCATATTGTAGATCAACAGTTACGTTGCCATGGTTTTGCATCGCTCAAAGGGCTAACCTACCAACGCAAAAGTGCCGAACTACGAAAAGCTGTAAAAGTCTTGGTAAACGAAAGATTGACGCAAGGTATTTTAGAACAAATACAAATCAACAGCGGCGAATTATTTGTAATAGAAGCGGGTGGACTGGAACGCTCTCTTCCTCAGTTAAGCAACCGCATGTCAATTCTGTCGCCATTCGACAACAGTGTCATTCAGCGTAAACGGCTAAAAACATTATTTCAATTCGACTATCAAATAGAATGCTATGTGCCCGCAGTCAAACGTCAGTATGGCTATTTCAGCCTACCGTTGCTCTATCGGGGCAAATTTATTGGGCGTATGGATTGTAAAGCTCATCGTAAAATCAGTCATTTAGAGATCAAATCTCTGTATTTAGAACAACATGATTTTAATGAAGACCTACTCCTTGCCGCCTTCGTGGATGCCATCGCACAATTTTGTAATTTTCAAGGATGTGACTCAGTGTCATTGACGAAAGCTCACCCAAAACAGCTAACTCAACGCTTGCGCAATGCACTAAAGCCTATTGGGGAAGCAGCCATATAAGGTTTAGCATAGTCACAAAGGTCCACTCTTGGCCCTTAGCGCTCAATCAGTTTGCGTATTACTATCACTCTGGTGTTTCAGGTGCCGAGATCATTTTTCCATCCTTAAAAAAAGGTGATGGAGAATGCTTTTTTAACAGCATCCCTTTCAACATAAAGAAAAGAATCTTAGGCATAAAGGAAAGAGGAAAACGCTCATGAACATCATCTGGTTTTTCACCTTTTGCATATTTTCCAAAAGCCTTCATTATGATCGGCCCTAACATTTTGTTTTTATGCTCTTCAGATTCAAATCTCATAAATGAAACCGGGATGCCGACAAAAGGAACTTTACTGCTATTCATTATATTTCCGATGGGAGTTGAGCAGCATTTCGTGTAGTGTCTCAGCAATCCTTTAGAGGAAAGCTGAATACACAAAATATGCTCTTCACCTTTGGTAATGGAAAAATATGACGGATAAGTTTGAAAAAGCTCAGTACCGCCATACGAGTTCAAGACGCCTTTTGCCTGAATATGCGATGCAAATTTTTGGCAATCGCAGCATGCACATTCCACATGAAAACTGTCGCTTGTATGAATATCAAGAGTACCTTCAACCGTTCCGCAAGAACATGATAATTTGACCCGATTGGACATGCTGCCCTCTAAGAAATTTTCATAAAAATATACACAGCCAGTAGAATCATGTCACGTAAATTGAAGAGTCCGTGCTCTACATGCGTTAGAAAGATATTAACATCACTGCAAAGCAACGCTTCGCATTAACGCGACTACTGCCAGCGCTTCCTGAGTTTTCGCCGCCGCCAACTGCGATTCCAAATCCAATAGGCGTTTTTCCGCGTCCAGCACCTCAATAAACCCAATCACACCTCCTTCGTATCGCTCTCGCGCTAAACGCGCGGCGCTTCGTGCGGCTTCTGCACTCAAGGCCAAGCTCTGGGTAATGGCACGCGTGCTGCGATGATTCACCAACGCGTTCTCCACTTCTTCGAAAGCCAACAACACGACTTTTTTGTATTCGGCATGCGCTTGCTCCGCCAAAGCTTTGGCTCGTTTTACGCGGTTTTTGACGCGAAAAACACCCAATCCCGACCACTGCACACCCACGCCCAATAAGGTGAAAACACTGTCTCCATCTCCAAGATCACTCACATTCTCTGAGGCCAAACCCGCATCCGCCAGTAAGGTCAGCCTCGGGTACCACTGCGCTTGTACAACGCCAATATCCGCCGTCGCTTGATGCAATCGCGCTTCCGCTGCCAACACATCCGGTCGATGCTGCAAAATTCGCTGTGGTGTAATGTCCCACTGCGCTGGATCGGGGATAACAGGCAGCGGCGTCGACGCCTTCAAACGCTCACGCCAGGGTGCCGACTCCACCCCCGTCAACACAGCTAAGCGCTGCTGCGCAGCCACTATCGTTCGCTCTAAGGGGGGCAGCGCCGCCAAGGTGGCATAATATTGGGATTTGGCGCGCTGCACATCAATGGGGGTAGCCGCACCCGCCTCAAAACGACTTTGCGTCAATTCCCACGTTTCCCGTTGGCCTTGCGCATTCGTACGGGTGCTTGCTAATTGTGATTGCGTTCCACGCAAAATAAAATAATATCGAACCACTTCCGCCTGCGTCAGCATTTTCCACTGCATCAACTCTTGCGTTTGAGCGGACAGCGCAGCCCGCGCACTCTCACTCAAACGACGCACCCGCCCCACCACATCCAATTCCCAATTAAACGATTGCGTAATCCGATGACTCTGGTAAGCCTCCCCTTGATGCACCGCCGGGAACGCCTCATTCATCGAATCTTCTTTTTCATCAAACTGCGCCGTGGTCAGCGGTTGAGGCCAGAAGTCCAATTGTGCGTCTCGAACCGTTGTGCTCGCCCGTAGCCAATTTGCATAAGCAATGGCAATGTCCGTGTTGTGTTCCAGCGCCTGCTGACGTAATGCATCCAAGGTATCGTCCTTGAAAACCGCCCAGGCACTGCTTGACGCGACGTTCTGTTCTAGCGCGTTCTGTTCTGGCGCACTCAGGTCTGTCGCGCTCTGTGCTGGATCGCGTTTGCTTGAATCCAAACTGTGCTCAAAAGCTTTTTTT
>JARRRL010000136.1:0-6884 GCA_037380725.1 Gammaproteobacteria bacterium
CAACTGCGGATAGGTATTCAACAGCGTATGAACACCACGCGCCAACACCACCACGCTGATCGCAATTCCGGAGCCCAAGGTCAACAAAAACGGTCCGTTAATATATCGCCAAAACGCCAAAACGCGACCGCGCCGTAAAAAACGCCAGCACCCTTGCGAGCACCGTTGAATCGACTCAATCAACAAACCATAAATACCCGAGATAAAGGCGACCGTACCACCTGACACACCAGGCACCACATCCGCCGCCCCCATCGCCATGCCTTTCAGCAACACACTCAGGTACCACACACATGACAGGTCACGCCCGAGCATTCCATATGAATCATCTACGGATTGACTGTTCAACTACTCTAACCTCTCCAGGTATTGCTATTAATCAGCACAAACCAACACTAATTAACACAGTGTGATGCATTAACACAATGTTACCCCGCAACACAATGTTACCCCGCCCGCAACACCAATAACACCAAAGCAAAACACGCGATTCCCTCAGCGCGTCCAGTAAAACCCAGGTGCTCTGTCGTTGTGGCTTTCACGTTGATACGCGTTGGATCACACGCCAACAGTTTTGCAATTTCCGTCTGCATATCGGCACGATACGGCGCCATTTTTGGACGCTGCGCCACAATGGTTAGATCCGCGTTACCCAGCTCATAGCCCGCCTGGCGCACAGCTTCATAAACCTGCAACACAAAAGAACGACTGTCTGCATCCGCGTATTCCGCCGCTTCATCCGGAAAATGCTGACCGATATCACCTTGTCCCACGGCCCCCAATAAGGCATCACACAAAGCGTGCAACAGCACATCACCATCACTGTGCGCAAGCAATGGGCGATCACACGGAATCGCAACCCCCCCTAATGTAATCTGTGATGCTGCTTGCGGCTCGCCAAAGGCATGCACATCCACGCCCTGACCGACGCGATACGGCACCAATACCTGAGCTGATGTCCGCTGCCTCACCGTTGATCCCGAATCCGTTTGCACAACAGCTGTAAGGTCTCCACACATCCTGTCTATTTCCCAATCAATCTTACGTCTTCATAGACAAACTCTGCCGACGAATGACATCTGCAGCACGCTGAAGATCCTCTGGATACGTAATTTTAAAATTTTCTTCACTGCCTCGCACGGCATTCACTCGGTACCCGGCTGCCACCACCGCTTCGCTCTCATCGCTCACCGTGTGCGAACGCGACACCGACAGCGCAAGTGCCGATTCCAACATCCACAGCGGGAAAAGTTGGGGTGTAAAAACGCGCCATACATCTGCTCGGGGTACCACATCCGTCACACCCTGTTCTGGGCTGAGACGACGCAAACTGTCCACCACCGGTACACCCAATAAAGCTGCCTCACCGGAAGCGATGGCCGCCCGCCACAAACGATGTAAATCCGCAACGGGTACACAGGGTCGCACCGCATCGTGCACCATTACCCAATCTGTGTTCGCCGCACCCGCATCACGCGCAGCTTTCAGCGCGTTCACAACCGTCAAATCTCGGCGTGCGCCACCGACACACGACACCACCGCACACGGCAAATACGTCTGAATCGACGACCACCAACAATCCGTTTCAGCAAGCGCCACCACGAAGGACGCCAACGGAAACGCCGAAAACAATCGAGACAGCGTCAGTAAGAGAATCGTTTGCTCATCAATTTTTAGGTATTGCTTCGGCACATCAGCGCCCATGCGGCTCCCAATACCCGCCGCAGGCACAACAACCCACGGTGCGCCTCCCGAGCCGAATCTTGCGTCGCACTCGTCATCACTCGCATACATCAAGCTACGGCTCATTGGATTGTGATTCAGAAGGTTCAACGACCACAAAGAAGGATTCATCTGGCTTAATCATACCCAAATCCATGCGCGCCCGCTCTTCCAAGGCTCGTCCCGCCTTCAAATCTTCAATTTCAGTAATCAATTGATAATTGCGTTCTGTCAGTGCAACATTATCGGCAGCAATTTCAGCCAAACGATCTTGAGCCTCCCACACACGCGGTAAGCTGCGATCCCCCAACCACAGTGCGCCTTGCAATGCAAACAAAAGTAGCACCTGAAAACCTAAAAAACATCGAAAGAAAACAGGCATTGTTCCCATCCTAGAAAGCGTTAAACTCCGACTCAAGCTGTGCAATACGCCAACGTGTATCCAAAATATGTACCAAAAAAGGGCGTATCACACAAACCAGCAAGTCTGAGCTTACCACATTCCCACACTCATTCCCGTTTCCATCGCGCAAGCCAAGCACTCAATTGAGCACTATTAACTCACCTATTTAGACCTCCAGCAGCCCTTCTTCTGCATCATCTTGCGATACACACAGACCAGGTCGATGTCAGTGCGAAATACGCCCTATTTACATCGACCTGTATGGGTCACTTTAACTCGCAAACGTCTCAAATATTTTACTACCCGGATACGGTGCACCTTCGCGTTCCAATCCCTCGATACGCAACAAACGATTGTATTTTTCAGTCCGATCACTGCGGCACGGTGCGCCGGTTTTAATCTGACCCGTCTGCAAGGCCACGGCCAAATCCGCGATGGTGGTGTCACCCGTCTCACCCGATCGATGCGACAAAATCGTGTTGTAAGCATTTTCTTGCGCCAACAGCACAGCCGCTTTCGTTTCCGTAAAGGTTCCAATTTGATTTGGCTTAGTCAACAGCGCATTGGCTACCTGTTGATCAATCCCTTTCTTCAAGGTTTCAACATTGGTTGTGAACAAATCATCACCCACCAATTGGATGCGATTCCCCAACCGCTCCGTCGCCAAACGCCACCCATTCCAGTCGTCCTCATGCAAGGCATCCTCAATCGAACGAATCGGGTATTTTTGACTCAGCCTTTCCAACTCATCAACCCATTGAACGGCAGTGAGCGCTTTACCATCCACGTGATAATGACCCTCACGATAAAATTCGGATGCGGCGCAGTCCAAAGCCAGTACAATTTGCGACCCGGCCTGATAACCTGCCTTCTCCACCGCTTCCAAGATCAATTGCAAAGCCTGTTCGTTGGAGTCCAAATTGGGTGCAAAACCCCCTTCATCACCAACACCTGTGCTCAATCCCCGCTCAGACAACACTTTTTTTAAGGTGTGGTAAATTTCAACCCCGTATCGCAAACCTTCCTTAAAGTTCGGCGCACCCACCGGCATGATCATGAATTCTTGGATGTCCACATTATTATCAGCATGAGCACCGCCATTTAATATGTTCATCATGGGTACCGGGATGGTATACGATCCCATCGAATCCCCCCCAATCAAGGTCGAAATGTAAGAATACAATTCCAAACCTTTGTGCGCAGCGGCAGCCTTGAGCACCGCGAGCGACACGGCCAAGATGCTGTTTGCACCTAACTTACCCTTATTGGGTGTTCCATCAAGATCAAGCATGGTTTGATCGATATCGGCTTGGCCCAGCGCACATTTCCCGTATAAGGCTTCAGCAAGCGTGGTGTTGACGTTTGCCACAGCTGTTTCAACACCTTTACCCAGATAGCGCTCCGTTTTATCACGTAATTCTACCGCCTCCCGCGCTCCTGTCGATGCACCCGATGGCACACTGGCACACCCGATAGAACCATCTTTCAGCGTTACACGCACCTCGACAGTTGGATTTCCACGCGAGTCAATGATTTCCAACGCGTGCACACGTTCAATTTGCGAACCTGACATAGAACACCTCATTCAATACATTTGATTTATTCCTATGACCCTGGCAAGCACTTTACACACTCCATAGCGACAACATCTCACTGTACAATCGCACTGATTCATACGAATTCGCACCAAATTTGTGCAATGATGCAATGGGTATGAGCCCAGTAATGCGCAAATCACTTCGCACGAGCCGAAAATTGCTGCACCATATCATTATCCATCAAGGTGCAACAAAAACCCGTCCCGTAGAGTAATACAACATCATTCCGATAGCTACTGCACGATCACTGAACCACAAAAACTACAGACACGATAGTCGCGCCGCAATAACTCCCTCTGCTGCAACAACGGTGACTGGCTTCATCCGATAAATACGGACACGCTGATTGATACATGGCCACTTTAGCCTGCAGACTATCCAAATTCATACCGCGACCACGTCTATAAAAATAATGTAAACTCTTTTCGTTTCCATATCCCGTTTGACCACAAACTCAATGCCCCCCGCTTCGGGTTTTCCGGCTTGTTTTCTACACGCGGATGACTCAATACCGTGATCCATCGTATTTTGAAGACAATGCCCAAAAACATTCTGCAAAATACAGAACAGAGACATCGTTATCAATTTATTAATGCGCTGGGAAACCCGTCTAACATGACCTTAACCGACTTCTTATAACCCATTTTCTTAACAGGCACGCCCCCACGTACTGCGATGGCACTTTCTGCGATGCACTTTCTGCCATTGCAAAAAACAACAATATCCTTGTCGATTTCGATTAGGCTTAAAGATTGCCGATATGCGAACCGCTTAAGCCTCTGCAAAATGCTGGCGGGTTCTGTTCGCAATGGCAACAAGCGACAGCATCACAGGCACTTCGACCAAGACGCCAACAACAGTCGCCAGCGCTGCACCCGAATTGAGACCGGAAAGGCTGATCGCAACGGCAACAGCCAGTTCGAAGAAGTTGGAGGTCCCGATCAGCGCTGCCGGAGCGGCAGTCGTGAATGGCACTCGCCAGAAATACCCCCAAGTATAAGCAACAATAAAAATACCATAGCTTTGAATAAGCAAAGGAATGGCGATCATGGCAATGATCATGGGGTTATTCATAATCGTCTGCGCTTGAAACCCAAAAAGCAGAACAACCGTTGCCAATAGCCCCACTACCGAAAAGGGTTTTATTTTTCCAGTAAAGGCGTCAATACGCGCACAATCACCTGAATCATCTAACAGTTTCCGGGTTACGCATCCTGCCGCAAGCGGAATAACGACATAAAGAATAACGGACAGGAGCAAGGTCTCCCAAGGCGCCACAATATCCGTGACACCGAGTAATAATGCTGCAATGGGCGCAAAAGCAAACAGCATAATGATATCGTTGATCGAGACCTGAACCAGCGTATAATTGGCATCACCGCGAACAAGCTGGCTCCAAACAAAGACCATGGCCGTGCAGGGCGCAACGCCCAACAGGATCATCCCTGCAATATATTCTTTGGCGGTCTCGGGCTCAACAAGCCCTGCATAAATATGCTCAATGAAAAAAATGCCCAAAGCAGCCATCGTAAAGGGTTTAATGAGCCAGTTCACAACCAAGGTAATGCACAAACCCTTGGGTTTCTTGCCAACATCCCTGATAGAGGCCAGATCTACGTTCACCATCATGGGATAAATCATCACCCAGATAAACACCGCCACAACCAGATTGACGCTGGCGTATTCAATCGAAGCAATGGCTTGAAAAATATTCGGTAGTGTCGACCCAAGACCAACTCCGGCGGCGATACACAGGGCAACCCAAAAGGAGAGATAGCGTTCAAAGACACCCATGGGGTAGGCTGAATCTCGGCTCATAACAGTTCTTTCAAGATCCGGTTTTTGAGTCGGGTGAAGGCGTCATCGAACGCGGCATTGATTTTATCCTCCGAGCCCTGCACCTTGGCAGGATCCGGCATCCCCCAATGCAGCTTTTTGTGTTTCCCGAAACAGATGGGGCAAGATTCATTGGCCGCTTGATCGCACACCGTAATAACAAAGTCGAAATGCTCCCCTTCAAACTCATTCCACGACTTGCTGTACGGCTCACCGACATCAATGCCATGCCGCATAAGGGTTTCGATGGATTTGGGGTGGACATGACCAACAGGCTTACTGCCTGCACTGCACGCGCGATAGCGCTTCTGTCCAAGCGCATTGATAAGCGCTTCGGCCATGATAGAACGGCACGAATTCCCCGTGCAAAGTACAAGGATACTCTTCATTAACCGCAACAGCCCGTGGTTTTTGCTGAAGGTTCACCGCAATCAGGCTGGCTTTTGGGCCTAGGCGTACAACACGCTCCCTCCTTCGGCTCAGCAGCATCAGAAAAAAGCTGAACGTCTTCCATCGTCTGATAAGCTTCCCATGCAATGCCTGAAGGATCAGTAACCCATGACTTTTCAGAACGAGCGTAACAACAGACTGTTTCGCCTTCATCAAAGAGCGACATATCCGCATCCTTTAGCCTTTCTCTCAAGGCATCCAATTCATGCGCCTCATCGACCTGCACACCAAGGTGATCAACACCACTTTTTGTTCGGGTTGAGATTGCAAAGTTGATACGCGGATCATCAAGCATCCATTTCGCATAATCGTCTTTAATTTTTACGGGCTGAACACCGAACAGCGCGTTGTAGAACTTAATGCTGTCACTCAAACTGTCGACACCAACGTGAATATGCATGCGTTTCATAAAATTACCTTTCGTTATATTACTTTTCTTTCGGTTTTGCTTCACAACAATAATCCGCCAGTTCGATGATCGAACATCCTTTGCGCTTGTCCTCACGAATACTGGCAAATTCAATACTGCAACAATCCTTCACCATAAAACCGATCAAATCCTGCATAACATCAAATTGAGCAGAATAAATCACCGAACGCCCCTCTTTACGGGACGAGATGATTCCGGCATTGGCCAGATGACTGAGGTGAAATGACATGGTGTTATGGGGCGTGCCAAGCGCCTCACTGATTACGCCTGCGGCAAGCCCCTCGGTGCCCGCCTGCACAAGCAAGCGGAATGCGCTCAGACGAGTCTCCTGAGAGAGTGCATCGAATATGATAATTGCGTTTTGTATATCCATATGTCTAGAATAGTAGACATATGGCATACTGTCAACAGGTCGCACCGTTCACGCTCAAAGATGCAACCTGTT
>JARRRL010000137.1:0-7591 GCA_037380725.1 Gammaproteobacteria bacterium
CCAATGGCAACACCGTGGTTTCATCTGCTTCAGCTTTATCTGCTTCAGCGACGTCGTCATGCCCTTCCGCCAAGGTTTTTTCCGTCACGTTTTTTTCCGCCACGTTTTTTTCCGATAAGGTTTTCGCGTACCAGGCTCGCTCCGATCGCACCTGCATCTCGAGGCGTTCTTGATCATCAGATATCATCGAAAACAACGGCTTAAGCGACACTTCGGTCAAAACAGCAGGTATACGAACGGGCAACACCGCCAAATACGTCACGGGCTCCTCAATCATCAAGGGCAAAAAAACAAGCAGCACTAAACCAAACAGCACTAAGCCAATCAGCCTTTGCTTCAGCTTCACAGTGGTCTTCACATTCACTGTACTTGTCGTAGCTGGCGCAGCCGTGTTCTCATCCAATACACTTTCGTCTAACGCATCAGCATCTAACGCATTGGCATCCAACGATTTCTCAGTCGCATCACTCACAACAGAGCCCTACCGTAAAAAAGGCCCTACTGTAAAAAAGGACCCCCAAACCAACACCGTATCATCTGCCGAGCACCCAACCGTAACGCACTCGAACCACCTCGATTCCGGCTCCAACAACACCACACAATCTGCACCACGATCGCGCAAGTACTGCGCCACCACCGTGGGTGCCACACGCCGCTCTGTCGCCACATCCAGCAACACCCATCGCGATACCCACGGCAAAACCGCATCAATCATCGCCTGCCACGGTTTATCCGCCATCACCGCAAACACGGAGACCACGGAACTCAGTCGCGCCGCACGTAGTTTCGACATAACCGCATCTATGTTGTGTGCCAAATCAAAAATCCAGTTACGGGTGCCATGTTCCATATCCGGTTGCGCGCACACAGAAAAACGCCCAAGCAATTGGGTCTCTTGAATCACCGTTGCCAGCTGCACCACAGGCAGCGCCGCCAAGGCTTGTGGGAATAGCAGCGCCATGGCCTGCAATGCAGCCGCCCACGCGGCTGGATGCAATTGGGCATAGCGTTTCACATTCGTCAAAGCGTCGCCCATCTCCATAGACGATGGAATAGACAATGGTATAGATGGCGGTATAGATGGCGGTATCGAGCAGGTCCACGTCTGTCCCGACGCATCACAACCGAAAAAACAACGTGTATGATCACGGTCATTGTCACGCCATCCAAAATCTTTCGCGTCGTACAAGCGCGCCACCGCACACGCAAGTGCAGCCATTTTTACCGTCGTGTCCACTGTCGCTGGCGCTTCCGCATCGACCCACAATGCAGGAACGCCTGAACGAAAAATGCCACACTTCTCACGCGCTATGGCCACCAAATCGGCGCCTAACCACTGATGATGATCGTGCGCAATGCGCGTAACGATCGACAAACTGGGAGTCAGCCAGTTCACCGCATCTAAACGACCGCCCAGTCCAATTTCTAAAATCCAACACGCCACCGATTGATCCATCAAATACAAAAATGCGGCCAAGGTCGTGAACTCAAAAAACGTCAGATCAATGCGCTCAAAACTCGAACTCGGTTCCGCAGTCGCCGCCACCGAGACACTGACAGGCATTCGTTGCCCTTCTGGACAAGGACGATCAGGACACAAACCGCAAGCCCAAGCGACACGCGCAAAATAAGGCCTCCACGCCGAAGCATCGGTCTCCACACCGTTCACCCGCAAACGCTCACCGAAATGCGTCAAATGTGGTGAGGTATAAGCCGCACAGGTAATCCCCGCCGATTGACACAATGCCTCCAAGGCCGCTACCGTCGATCCTTTCCCATTTGTACCCGCCACCGTAACCACCTGTGCTGGCACCAACGATGGCGTCAATCCCAAACGACGCGCTACACGATCCAAGCGATCTAATCCCAGTTCTATTTCCGCTGGGTGCATCGCTTCAATATATGTCAACCACGTGGACACAGGCGCATCGACAGCTGGCGCTGCGCCCACTCCATCACCGGCATCCCCAGCACCACTGTTGGAAACTGTTGACATCACCGCCTCGTATTCAACCATTGTGAACCACTCTCATCTCGACACTCATATCGTAATGCTGGCCTTTTTTCACACTTTTTCACAGACACAACCACACAGAACAACCTCCAATCAACTTCAAGGCCCTCTTCGGGAACGAAGTCATGAAATATCGATCACACAATGCAAAAAATCGCTCATACTAACA
Source organism: Gammaproteobacteria bacterium (assembly GCA_037380725.1). Classification (GTDB taxonomy): domain Bacteria; phylum Pseudomonadota; class Gammaproteobacteria; order Pseudomonadales; family JANQJO01; genus JARRRL01. Next base: position 2,184 of record JARRRL010000137.1, read on the forward strand.
GCTTGCATCAAATCTGAAAACGAGAATAACATCGTTAAAAAATGACGGTTAAAAATTGACACCACCCAAAACGCGTTCACAGTTTACAGGAGTTTAGGATGACCAAGCCAACACCTTCCATCACCACTGCTCATCACCACACCAACAATTATGACGCTAACGAAGAAATAGCCCAGTTAAAACATGAATGGCAAACCGATCCGCGTTGGTCACAGGTTAAACGCCCTTACACGGCAGAGGAAGTGGTTGCCTTGCGTGGCTCCATTAAGATTCCGTATCAACTGGCCCATCAAGGTGCATGCAAACTGTGGAACTTGATTCACGGTGATGCCGAAAAAGGCTACATCAACAGCCTGGGCGCCTTGACCGGCGGACAAGCTGTACAACAAGTTAAAGCAGGAATTCAAGCCATTTATTTGTCCGGTTGGCAAGTCGCAGCGGACAACAATCTTGCCTGTTCCATGTATCCGGACCAATCCCTCTATCCAGCCAACTCCGTGCCTGCAGTGGTACAACGCATCAACAACGCTTTTCAGCGTGCCGATCAAATACAATGGCAAAAAGGGATTCGCCCAGACAATGACACGTACATCGACTACTACGCCCCCATCATTGCTGACGCTGAAGCCGGTTTTGGCGGTGTGCTCAACGCCTACGAGCTGATGCAAGCCATGATCAAGGCTGGCGCAGCGGGCGTGCATTACGAAGATCAATTGGCTTCCGTAAAAAAATGTGGCCACATGGGTGGCAAAGTGCTCGTCCCCACCCAAGAAGCCATACAAAAATTAATATCCGCGCGTTTAGCCGCCGACGTCATGGGCGTTCCGACCGTATTGCTAGCGCGCACCGACGCCAATGCAGCGGATTTACTCACCTCGGACTGCGACGAATACGACAAACCTTTTTTAACCGGAACACGTACTCATGATGGCTTTTTCCGGGTGAAAGCTGGCCTGGATCAAGCCATTGCCCGCGGATTGGCCTACGCCCCTTATGCAGACTTACTGTGGTGCGAAACCGCCACACCGGACTTGAACGAAGCCCAACGCTTTGCAGATGCCATTCACGCACAATTCCCCGAGCAACTGCTTGCCTACAATTGTTCGCCCTCTTTTAATTGGCGAAAAAATTTGGACGACGCCACCATTGCTAAATTTCAACGCGAATTGAGCGCAATGGGTTACAAATACCAGTTCATTACCCTCGCCGGCATTCACAATATGTGGTTTAACATGTTCGACTTGGCTTACCATTACGCCCGCGAAGACATGAGCGCTTACGTCGCCCTGCAAGATAAAGAATTTGCCAGCACAGACCGGGGCTACAGCTTCGTGTCGCACCAACAAGAAGTCGGCACCGGCTATTTCGATGCCATTACCAATACCATTCAAGGCGGCAGCTCATCGGTAACAGCACTAACGGGCTCCACAGAAGCAGATCAATTCTAGCCCAATGCCCAACACCGCTTCGTTGGCAGTACAGGCCTGTCGACTGAAGCGGTGTTGCAAAAAATTACTAAATAAAGAGCTATCACACTGCAGCACAACTTTTCAACATCACACGCATGGCCTATGCTCAAACAAAGCGTAACAACAATACACTGACTGCACAAAGGGATTTGGGTGTGATTTGGGCAACGTGGATCATCAACAAAATACGTTACCACTCCCCATCACAATCGCAACGAACGCGCACGCCAAAGGCACTACCAACAAGACGACTCTCAAACAAGCACCGCATATTTCTGGCTGCTGTACTCACACTGGCTATCGAGCCCGCCTCGGCATTCCTGTACCCCTATGACTTTGGCAGCTTCGCCAATCAACCACGCAGCTTAATCTACAACGCGGGATTGCTGTTTAAATGCGAGCGATCCTCCGCCTACACGATGCGACTCCGATACAACGATTTTCAACCCGTGGGCCTGAGAAGCAGCGACAAACCATCGGACCCCACTGACGGCAACGCCATTGAATCCGAGGTGGGTTTCTGCCACAAACAATACCCCTGGCTCTCACTGGGTCTGTTCGCCGCCATCAGCTCTTTTAATGGCAATCAATCCACCAAGTCTCTCAACAATCCCATTGTTTTTCCACTGCACAAGACGTATTTACCCGTGCTGTCCGGTGCCTTTTCCGTAAAAGTCATTGAAAACGTACACATCGGTTTTTCAGCGCAATTTTTTGAAACGCTGCACGTGGATACGCGCATTGAAATCGCAGAAGAATTCCGAGCCATTATTAAAACCCAAATTGCTTTTGATTTTAACTGGAATGTTGGCGCTGCCTTTGAGACGCCATGGGGAATTGTCCACGGTGGATACCAACCAGCATTTGAAGCGGGTTTGGACGTTTCAGTCGTCACGCCTCTCAACTTAGAACAAGTGAATGCGCTGCCCATCAGCTTCACTTTGGATCTGATTTCATTAGAAGGCGCACTGGACTACCGCCCCGCCACCTGGCAAATCGGCTGGATTGGCCAAGTCCGGTCCCTGGATACTGAAGCAGGCATTTTAATCAGTAAATGGGACGATCTCGGTGCTAAAATTTTTGTTCAACCCAGTGATCCATTGGGTATTTCGGATTTGCTCATCACACAAAACGAATTGAGATTCCGCACAACCATTGACCCTTATTTGATCGTTCGCTATCCCTTATCAGATACCCTGACACTGCAAGGAGGATACGCGCACTTTGCATCCCCCATCATACAAGACATTCCACGCCGACCAGCGGTATCGGGGGATATTCACAGCTTTAAACTAGGCGCTACACTGAAAACATATTTTCATCAAAAACCCATGTACCTGGAAGGCCACCTCATTTATGGCATTATGCCACGCCAAGATATCTCTGGGGGCGGTCAACTATCAGGCAATTACTTCACCGGAAGAGTACAAGTTTCATTTCCTTTTTAGCGTGTTAATAAAAATTATTTTTTATTAACAATTAATAATTGTTGTACAAAGACAGCTCATCATTAAACATGCTTAACACATTCATCACAAAACCGAAGTTATACCCATCTCATCGGCAGTGAAAAACAGACAATAATCATACATATAAAAAAATTATCACGTATTGAAGCATCATGCACTGGACAAATCCATCACGAAACTGTTTGTATAAGTAAAAAGGCCCTGCTTCTTCGAAATAACGAGTGAGAATCAGACTTTGACTGTGAGTGAACACACTATGCACGAACAGACAAACGCCCAAACAGAGACCATCACGCAGAGTCCGCACGCGGTATTCATGGTGCGACCTCATCACTTCTTTCCCAATGAAGAAACCGCCGTGGATAACGCTTTTCAAACCAGCGCACCCACTGACAAAGCCGGAGAAATCGCCCTCAAGGCACAGTATGAATTCGATTCAATGGTCAACATTCTCCACAAAGCAGGCGTGTCGGTGACCGTTTTCGACGATACCCCTACACCTCGCAAAGACGATGCCGTATTCCCGAACAATTGGATTTCGACACACCCCAATGGCACGATACTGTTGTACCCCATGCGCGCGCTGAAACGTCGAACTGAACGACGCGAAGATATTGTGACTTTTCTCCGCACGCACTATCAGGTGAGTCGGCTTGTTGTTTTATCTTATTTTGAAACGCAAGCGGTTTTTTTAGAAGGAACTGGTGCCTTAGTAATCGATTATCAAAATGCACTCGCTTATGTGAGCTTATCCCAACGTGCACACCGCGCTGCACTCGAACGAGCATGTGAAAGCGCCGAACTCACGCCCATTGTTTTTCACGCCACAGACAAATCTCGCACACCCATCTACCACACCAATGTTATGATGAGCATTGGTACTCACTTTGCCGCCGTGTGCCTGGACAGTATCAGCGATGAGGTAGAACGACAGCGCGTAGTGACCGCACTCATGGCCACAAAAAAGCGTATTATCAATCTCAGTTTGCCTCAAATTGACCGATTTGCCGGGAACATACTGGAGCTTTTCGGGAGCAAAGGTCCGGTGATCGTCTTATCACACAGCGCATTACGGGCCTTAACGCTCACGCAGAAAAAACAATTGGAACTCCACGCCGCGCTCTGTCCCATTCAGGTTCCCACCATTGAAATGGGCGGCGGTAGCGTACGATGCATGATCGCTGGAATCCATTTGTTTCATCGTTGATTGCAAATGATTCACTTTTAAACTGTGTACTTTTATACTGTGCGCAGACGCCCACACTTGCAAGCAACGCTCAAAACCATAAATCAGGCCAAAAAGAGAACAAAAACCACTGGAACTGTAACCATGACAACTGGAAGCGACTTTTCCCTCACCCGCGACATCAATAACAACATGACTCATGCACCGTATTTACTGCAAGGCGCCCTCTTATTACTCCGCCCCGGCTACAAACGATTTATATTGATTCCCCTCGCATGCAACCTGGCCTTGTTTATTGTGAGTATGTTGGTGTTGATCAGCTATTTAAACCACGCGGCAGCGCAATACATGCAATGGATACCGGACTGGTTACAGGCTATCGAAGTGATCATGTGGTTCATCGTGGGGTTTGGTATTTTTTTCTTATACAGTCTGACGTTCACCAGTATTACGAATTTACTCGCCGCTCCTTTTAATGGTTTTTTATCGGAAAAGATTCAGGCTGATACAACGGGTGAACCCCTTCCCGATGACACACTCTGGTCCATGACTCTACGCACGCTGAAGCGTGAATTTCAAAAACTCCTGTATTTTGTGCTCTACGGACTATTGGTTTCCATCATCCTATTCATCATCAGTTTTATTCCTTTACTGAATGTGTGCGCACCGATATTGGGCATAGCGTGGGTTTGCTGGTCATTGGGGATACAATATATCGATTACGCTGCTGACAACAATCACATTGAATTCCAAGCATTACGCCGTTGGTGTGCGAAGCGCCGATTGCGGGTTGTGATGTATGGCGGCACTGTGCTGCTCATCACATTAATCCCCATCGTCAACGTCATTGTGATGTCGGCAGCCGTAGCGGGCGGCACACTGTTTTGGCTCAACGAAAAACAGCACACAGCTTCGTGAGAGATAAGAGATAAGAGATAAGAGATAAAGCTTGAAAGCGACCAACGCGAAAAGTCCATACGTTTCCACTTCTCTCGAAGGTCGCTGTCGTTTACGGCGCAGACCTATCAGCTGAACAATCGACGACGACGCGTCACACCCAGTCCAAATAAGCCAAGGCTCATCAATACGAACAAGCTGGACTCAGAAACCGGCGTGCCACCCGTACAAGCTGGGTCCGTGGGATTTCGCGTGCAAAAATCTTGTAATGAAGCCTCCAAAATAAGCAGTCAGGAGATGCGATTTCGCTCTACCCATACACTCAACTTTCATGCCAATGTAAATAAATATATTTTTTTCAAAAAGTTATATTCACATTGGGTCAAT
>JARRRL010000138.1:0-6775 GCA_037380725.1 Gammaproteobacteria bacterium
CAATCATGATTTTTAATGTCCAAACGACTGGGTTTAAACTCACAGAAAGTCTGTTATGCGCGGTTAAAGAACAAACACAGCAACTGAGGGACTATGGACGAGCTCCGATCGGACGACTTGATATTGTGCTACGAGATATGCATGAAACCAAAAGCGGCATGGATAAATGCTGCCGCATTCAGTGTAAATTAAACGGTCACGATCTCATCGTTGCTCATTTCGTGTCTGATGATATGTATGCTGCTATCCATCAAAGTTTTGTGCGTCTACAACGCTCAATCGATAAAGCAGTTCGGAAAAAAATGGTCAAACATCGTCACTCACAGGAACGCTTACTCGCTGTTGTTGATGATGCGAACACCACTCTGCCTCAACGCGAGGCACAACGCCTTCCTTTCGATTCAATCGAACGATTAAGAATCCAACCTTTCAAACACTAATTACGTTTACCAATTGTGTCACTGGCTACGCGTTGCGCCACAAGATGGCGAACTATTGTGACCATACCCACGAAGTCTGGCGACGAAATGAAACAGGAGCAAGCATGATTCCTTGGTAATATTCCTACTGGCTTATCAGATAATGTGCCGTTCGCAAGCTGTGCAGCAGTAGATCATTGCTTCATGAAAATCATGAAAGACATAAACGAGCGGCAGTATACGTCTATACAAGCGAGACAAGCAAGAGAATCCGTTCCGTTTTGCAGTATGGTAAACGTAGTTGACGGTCCAGATCAGCAAAAGCGTGTGCCATCGCGATAATTCTCTTTAACAATCATGCCGTGCAGTTCGAGGCCGTGATGCAACAATGTGTGATACAGCAGTACATTGATTTCCTTGAGAAACACTCAATTGATCGTCACTTCTATTGTCGCGCTGGCGATGGCACCTGCTGGGGGGAATGGGAGGTGCATTGGCAATACACGCTTAATGATGAACGATGCTGGGGCGTGAAGCGTGTAACCGAGGGGACGTGGCAACGATACTCCGGTCAAGAACTGTTGGATGCCTTGCATGCAAACGGTGTAGATATATCGATTATCGAATCAGAGATGCTCTCCACAATCAAAAGTATGATTGTGTACAGTAATCTGATGATTGAAGACAGCAAGCAGTTGCTGGGTGAGCAAGCTGTTACAGAAGCGATGATGGAATACCACGCGTTTTCAGATGTTTTAGTATCAACCTTGCGAACTTATGTGTCCTTGAGCGAAACCGACAAAGCAAAAGCAAAGCGCCAGAAAAACCCACCCTTACGTCTCGTAACGTAAATCTTATTTGCGATGCCTTCAGCGTGAATAACGGCTAAGAATAATTCGTCCTTTCTCTCATCAGCACCACAGCACATATGGCGAACAGTGGCAGGGTGCGCTCATCCTTAAGTGTCTGTTTTCTATCTAACTCGTTGTCATAATACAAAACGGGTGCGATGATTGAGTGCGGTCACGCGATAGCTTTGATAAGATGACAATTCAGTTAGCCCAAAACGCAAAAAATTAAAAAGATATTTTAATTCAGTACGTTAATGAGGTTTTCATGAACGATACGCCGGAAGAACGAATCCAGAGCGGTCAAAAATTTACCAGTTCAAATGGCATTACTGCTATCAAAGATGGCGTGAAAGCACAAACAAGAACGACGCTCACGGGTGAGCCTACGCTTCCCCTTGGACGCAAACCACCTTGGTTGCGAGCAAAAATACCTGCTGGCCAACGATTCGATGCCGTACGTCGGACTGTGCGGGCACACCGTTTGAGCACAGTATGCGAAGAGTCACACTGCCCCAACCTGGGAGAATGCTGGAGCAATGGTACCGCGACTATTATGGTTATGGGATCAGTCTGCACGAGAGCGTGTCGATTTTGTGCGGTAGATACCGGAAATCCGAAAGGATGGCTGGATCAGGATGAGCCACAACACGTTGCCCAATCGGTTGAATTAATGGCTTTACGCTACATTGTGCTGACATCCGTAGACCGAGATGATTTGCAAGATGGCGGAGCGGCGCACTATGCTGCCTGTGTGCGTGCCATCAAAGCACGTACACCCGTTGTAAAAGTTGAAGCCCTTACACCGGATTTTTGCGGTTCTGAATCCGCTGTGGCAACCGTCATTGATGCTGGATTGGATGTGTTTGCACAAAATGTCGAAACCGTGAAACGATTGACACACCCCGTGCGTGACCCTCGCGCCTCTTATGAACAAACGTTAGCGATACTCGCTTTTGCAAAACGCCACAACCCCCGCGTTCTGACTAAAACCAGTTTGATGGTAGGTCTGGGTGAAAGCGACAATGAAATCATTCAAACCTTGGCCGATTTGCGCGAAAAAAACGTAGATATTGTTACTTTGGGACAATATTTACGTCCCACCGCACACCACTTACCCGTTGAACGTTATGTAACACCTGACGCCTTTAATCATTATCGAGAAGTGGGCTTGCGCATGGGCTTCATGGAAATCGCATCCGGTCCAATGGTACGCTCCAGCTACCGTGCCGATCGGATTTTTGAGCAGAACAATTTGGGTTTAACTTTACCAACTCAGCTCGATTCAAACAAAATTCCTATTAAACGTCTGGATTGATTTGCACTTACTCTGAATTAAAATGAGTTCTGAATACCAAATAGCGCCAGTATCAGCAAAGGAAACGTTCACCGATAAGAACCATGCAGGAGATCGACACCAATGGCGCAGCACACAATTATTTTAGCAGGCGGATGCTTCTGGGGAGTACAGGAATTAATTCGACGCATTCCCGGCGTCATAGAAACGGAGGCGGGTTATGCCGGTGGTCAGCAGGTTTCTCCGCGTTACAACGATGTGAAACAAGGAAATTCGGGCCATGCGGAATCGGTTCGTGTGGTTTATGATGACAATCAACTGTCATTGCAAACGTTGCTGGTGGAACACTTTTTCCGACTGCATGATCCCACGACACGAAACCGACAAGGAAATGATCACGGATCACAATATCGGTCGGCCATTTTTTGCTTCAATAACGAACAGCTCGAAACAGCACTTGCAGCTCGGAAAATTGTAGCCGAGAGTGGTTTGTGGCCAAACACGGTGGTCACGGAAGTGCTCCCAGCTGGCAAATTTTGGTCAGCAGAGGATGAACATCAAGATTACCTACAAAAGTTTCCAAATGGGTACACCTGTCATTTTTATCGGTGACAAACGGTATAACTAAAGAGAAAAAAGTAATAAAATCAGTGATAAGAACGATCATCCAAATGAATTACTCTAAGATAACTGCCCGCAAACGGTCTGGGTAGTCGGTAATGATGCCATCGACGCCCATTACGATGAGATCTCGCATATCATCCTCATAATTAACTGTGTAAACAAATACCTTAAGTCCTCGTGCATGCGCATCTTCCAAGTAAGCTTGACTTAAGCTTTCATAATTTGTGTGCAACGAGTATGCACCGAAACGCTCCGCACTCTGTGCATACTCAACTGGCTGACATTCCATTAACAAACCCAAGTTCATGCTTGGCACCAGGGCTTTCAACGTGGCCAGTTGCGTATGATCAAAGGAAGAGACGATTATATTTTCAGAACACCATTTATTGGCAAGCATGTTTTGAAATGCTGTAACCATGGGGATTGCGCAACCTTTGCCTTTGATTTCGATGTTCAATTTGCTCACACCTTGCATGCGCATTGCTACCTCAGACAAAGTCGGAATTTTTTGCTCGCATACTCGAAATTGCGCCAATTCTTTTAGTGATCGAGCCGACAAGCGCCCAGACTGCCCCACCAAGCGCTCCAAACGGAAATCATGGAAAACCACCAATTCATCTTCCACAAGGTGAACATCTACCTCAATCATATCAACACCAAGCGCAAGAGCAGCGTCTATAGACGCCAAGGTATTCTCAGGCTGTAAACCCGCGGCACCTCGATGTCCAATGATCAACGGTAACGTCATATCTGCACTCCTGTTCGCCAGCCCGCCTTCTTGAAAAAGATTACACCAGACTTGAAGACAAGGGTGAACGTCTTGTAAGCTGCTTGCGATTCAATGCACATTAATCAACTCCTTATCAAGTTGTAACGACAGCGTTGCTGTTTTTTGCTTAGGGAATTTGACTTTCCGCCACTCGGCATTGGCGTTTCAGCGGATACCCTCTCGATGAATGTCTTGATGTCATGCATAAGGGCCGATCACCATGGTATTAATCAGTAAAAAAGAAAAAATTCGAGTACTGCACATCACCTTTGATATGGGAATCGGTGGCACAGAGCAAGTAATTCGCAACTTAGTCACAGGCGATAAATGGCCAGAATGCGGCGTCCAACACCAGTTATGCTGCATTGAATCTCCACTCGGAACATGGGGTTGTGAACTTCAGCGTTCCGGCGTACCGGTTGACGTGTTTCAGCGGAAACCTAAATTGGATTGGAGCTTAGTTTGCCAAATCCATCGCATCATTCAACGGCGTCGTATACATATTGTACACGCTCACCAATACACACCTTTTACTTATGGCTTTCTTGCCTCTCGACTGACACCCGCTAAAGTCATTTTTACTGAACACGGGCGTTTTTATCCAGATTCCAGCACGCTTAAACGTCGCACAGTGAATCGCCTTATGTTTCCCTTCGTCAATAAAATCACAGCGATTTCGGAAGCCACCAAACAAGCATTGGTCGATCATGAAGCCATTCCCTCTTCACGTATTGATGTTATATACAATGGTATTCATACCTTACCTGCTTCTCCAATAGAAGAACAAGCTCAACTGCGAACAGAACTCGGTATTCCACAGAACGCACTCATTTTTGGAACGATCGCACGCTTTGATCCGATCAAAAATCAAACACTCATGATCCGTGGTTTTGCTGAAGCGCTGAAAAAATACCCTCACCTAAGATTAGTATTGGTCGGAGATGGCCCGGAACGAACGACATTAAACGAGTTGGTCGCTCATTTAGGTATTACTGATCAAGTTATTTTTGTCGGATACCAACCCCACCCTCATCGCTATGTGCATTTATTTGATGTCTTTTTGCTAACATCCTTGAGTGAAGGAACATCCATGACCTTACTGGAAGCCATGTCTGCTGGTAAGCCCTGTATTGTTTCAGCTGCAGGCGGTAATCCAGAAATTGTCAGTCACAACAAAACAGGCTTGGTCTTTCCGAACAACGACCAAGCTGCTTACGTTGCAGCTTTGCATCGCTTAATCGAAAATGAAAATGATCGCCTCACAATGAGCGCTGAAGCGATCAGTGTTTTTGATACCCATTTCACAGCAAAGGTTATGCAACATCGTTTTTTAGACATTTATCAAACATTGAGCAATACTTGATAAATGCTGAGTGCAACCACCTTAAACTACTTTATACCCCTTTAATAAAGGGCAATGTGGCGAAGTATACGATTCACAACAAGCGACTTTGAATCCATTCTGAAATATCTTTCACTTCTTTTGGGTGCACACTGTGCTCAGCGGAGTAACTGTGAAATTCAGGTTTAAACCCACGATTACTGAGATGTTCAAACGCGAGCTGCCCCAAATGTACGGGTACAACGCAATCCTGATTACCGTGGTATATGCTGATGGGTAGTGTGCGGTTGGCAGGATGCACCACAACGGTCTCACGCGTTGGAAAATAGCTTGACAAGATCATCAGCCCGCCTAAAGGTTGGTCAAAACTTAAGGCTGCCTCGTATGCCACCGCACCACCTTGTGAGAAACCCGCCACAATAATACGCTCACTGGAAATACCGTGTTCAATTTCTTGTTGCAGCATGAACCGAATCGAATCAGCAGAAGATTGAATTTGTTGATAATCTATCTTTCGCTCAACTGACAGATCCAAGAGGTCATACCAGGCTGGCATGACCGCGCCACCATTTATTGTGACCGGAATTTGGGGAGCATGAGGAAAAATAAAACGAATTTTTGCCTCAGGCGGCAACGCTAGCTCTGGAACAATAGGTACAAAATCATGACCACTGGCGCCTAGGCCATGCAGCCAGATAATCGCCGCGTTTGGATCTGGATGAGTCAAGAGCGTTTCACATTTTAATGGTTTCATGAGATAATTACCTGCTATTTCTGAGTACGCTATCCCGCATAGTACAACAATAATTCGGTTATAGCACAATCGCTTATAAGTACAATCGTTTACTCACGGGTCTTCCAACCTGAGCGAAGTAAACTTGAGCAATCTTGAGCAAAAATGTTGCGATCTAGGTAATAGTATGTGGCACGCCCGTTCACGTTATTATAACCGTCATCATAGACGGAAATTTTTAACCACCGCGGCGGAACATCACGCTCGCAGACAGCCTCCAGTTAAAGCCATCACCAATCAGGATGACGAATCCTACCACACCACAAAGTACTACGCGCAAGCTTTTAATCAACATTGCGATGTTTGTCGTGCAGCGCTATTCGGTACGTTCTACACCGATGGTCGAGGTTATCGATATTGCGCACACCACGCGCCCTTTGTAAAGCGGTGCTTCAGTTGTCACCGCATCGTATGCAACGCCATCACAGGTGGCGGACTCCACTTAGCCGATGGACGCACCGTGTGCGCATTATGCCTTCCCAGCGCCATCATACATTCGACAGAGGCCGTTCAAGCGTTCACTGAAGCGCGTAATTTCTTGCAAGCCCTTGAATGTGACCTGGGAATACGAAAGATCCCATTGCTTCTGATTGACGGAAGATCCATGCACACGCGTTTAAATCAAACTGAACACGAGCTTAACACGCACCGGGTGGTGTGTGGTCAAACGCGCACACTCATTG
>JARRRL010000139.1:0-8078 GCA_037380725.1 Gammaproteobacteria bacterium
CAATTCCAGCAGCATCGGACGTGAAAAAGCGGACGATTACCTGATATTCGATATGCTGCTGTCGTACCACATCAATGCCAACTGGAATGTAAACGTGAATGGCGATAACCTCACCGACGAATCGTACGAAGAGCAGTTAGGCGGTGGTCACTTTATACCAGGCGCAGGACGTGCGTTCTCGCTGAGCACCACGTATTCGTTTTAGCAACTGTACGTACATCCGTTTACTTTTTGAATCCTAATATTTTTACTTTTTTAATTTTTTACTTTTTTACCGCCAACTCAGAGAGAAAAACCGTGTTATTGCATATTCCCAAGGTGCTTTCCAAAGAACAGGTCCACGAAGCCAAACACGCGCTGTTAGCGGCTGACTGGACCGATGGTAATGAGACCTCAGGCTATCAAAGCGCCAAAGCCAAACACAACCTTCAGCTACCAGAAGGTTCTGAAATCGCTAATCGTTTGGGGGATCTGATTCTATCGGCCTTGGCGCACAATAATACGTTTCTCTCTGCGGCACTACCCTTAAAGATATTTCCACCGCTCTTTAATTGCTATCAGGGCGGTGGTCATTTTGGTGTGCACGTGGACAACGCCATCCGCCAAGTTCCGGGCGCACCCGTGAAAATACGCACCGATCTCTCCATAACCTTATTTCTTTCCGAACCCGAGGAATACGAAGGCGGCGTACTCACCATTGAAGACACCTACGGAACACAAAGCATAAAATTACCCGCCGGAGACTTAATTCTATACCCCGCCACCAGCCTACACCGCGTTACACCGGTCACTCAGGGACGACGACTGGCTTCTTTTTTCTGGTTGCAAAGTATGGTGCGCAGCGATGCAAATCGCGCTCTGCTCTTCGATATGGACGCCGCCATTCAGTCTTTGCGCAGCCAACTCGATGATTCCCCAGAAATCGTCCAGCTCACGGGCGTTTACCATAATTTGATTCGAGAATGGGCGCAAACCTGATTAGTCAGGCAAAACCACCAAGCGGTTCGGCAATTCATTTTTTTCACAGCTGGCTGGATAGTGCTTTGCCAGCAGATGACCACACGACTCGATGCAATGCATAAACCCTTCCGCAATCTGATCCTGCTTCACACGTTCCACAAAAGCGGACACAATATCTAACCATTGCTCATCATTCACATGCTGCGAAATACCCTGATCCGTGAGTATCTCCACATACCGCTCTTGCGCGGACACAAAAATCAGTACCCCTGTCCCAGTTTGTGTTCGATGCAGACCTTGCTCCAGAAATTGTCGTCTCGCCATACTGGCCGCACGCCAATAACGTACTTTTTTTGGAATAATGAGATTAAAAATTGGCTGCCATCGGCAGATCAATCCGCTCACCACAAACACCACGAGTTGCACCAATAGAGCAGTATTGCTGGACCCCCACCAAGGCGTAAGCATCAGCAGCAAAGGCGAGGCCAGCGCAATCAGCGCCGCCCATAAAATGGGAATGTAATCGTAATCATCACTGCGTGGCGTCAGCACGCAAAAAATTTCGGCATCGGTGTGCTGTTCGACACGCGTGATCGCCTGTGCAATGTGTAGCTGTAATTGTTGTGTAAACTGCATCACCATCCTCCTGAAGCGCCACCGCCGCCAAAACTACCGCCGCCGCCACGGAAGCCACCACCACCACCAAATCCACCGCCCATTGGCAATGAACCACCGTAATAGCCATTGCGGTAACCATAGAACCGACCTCGACCCAAGCGCCGTAAAAAAAGGATTGGAAGAAAGAAAATCACCCACCACGGCAGTGCATCCCTGTCGCGTTGCTTGGGCGTTTGAACCGTGAGCTTAAGTTGGCCGCCCAAGGCTTGAATAATCGCGTGCGCGCCATCCGTAATGCCTTGTGAAAAGTGATTTTGACGAAACGATGGCAAAATAATCGATTGAATAATGGTGCTGGCCATCGCATCGGTCAACACGCCTTCAAGTCCATACCCCACTTCTATGCGCACTTGGCGAAGTGACGGCACCACAATCAGTATTACGCCGTTGTTGCTATCTTTCTGACCAATGCCCCAGGCACGACCCAATTGATAGCCATAATCTTCGATCGTTAAACCTTGTACGTCGTTGACGGTAAGCACCACTACTTGGTGACCGCTTGCGGCTTCATGAGCCTGCAATTGCTGTTCAAGGCGCGTGCGCACACCCGATTCCAGCAATCCAGCCTGATCCACCACATGTCCCGTCAGCGTGGGAAAGGTAATGTCTGCGCCGAATAGCGCGACGCTGGCGATGAACAACACCAGTCCAAGCAGAGCGGATTGAACCCTATTCATTGAAATCCACCTTGGGCGCTTCCTCCGCCTTCGGATTACTGGCTTCATAGTTTTCCCGCAGCGGCAGATCACTGTAGAGTATCTGATGCCAAATTCTACCGGGAAACGTTCGAATCTCCGTGTTATATCGACCAATGGATTGTATAAAATCACGGCGTGCAACACTGATTCGATTTTCCGTTCCCTCCAATTGCGATTGTAGGGCCAAAAAGTTTTGGTTGGCTTTCAGATCGGGATACCGCTCCACCACCACCATCAAGCGTTGCAGCGCATTACTCAATTCACCCTGCGCGTCTTGAAAACGTTGGAGCAACTGCGGATTATTAAGTATGTTTTTATCCAAATGCATGCTCCCCACTTTGGCACGCGCTTCAACGACAGCGCTGAGCGTATCCTGTTCATGGGCAGCATATCCTTTGACAGTAGCCACTAAATTGGGCACCAAATCCGCACGCCGCTGGTATTGATTCTCCACTTGCGCCCAAGCAGCCTTCGCTTGCTCATCGTATGTAGGAATGTTATTCACCCCGCAACCACTGAAGCACGGCAGTGTAATCAGCATCACCAGCCAAGCACGCCGTGCGAAAAATCGGTTCATGCGTTGAGCGTCTGTCATTTTTTTCACAGTTTTCTCCATCGTTTTTTCTATCGTTTTCGTTTTTTTCATCATTTTTTTCATTTTATGCTCCTTGTTCCATACGCGCACGCTCACACCTTAAACATTCACATTTTCAACACATCTCGATAAGCCGCCACGCGTACTGAAAAAGGCGTCTTTTCTTGTAAATGCGTACGCAAACTTTCCAGCGCATCCTGATGCCCGTGAATCAAAGTAATCTGAGTTGAATCGGCCAACGCGGACTGCTGCAACCACTGGGTCAATTCAAGGTAATCAGCATGACCTGACAAAGCCAACGTGACTTCGATCGAAGCGCGTATCGGTATCCACTCACCATGAATTCGGACGCTCTTGGCACCATCCAACATTTTGGCCCCTCGGGTACCACCTGCCTGGTAACCCGTAAACAATACAGTAGTTTTGGGGTTATTCAGCAGGCGTTTAAAGTGATGCAAAATACGCCCTCCCGTGGCCATTCCACTGCCCGCAATAATAATGTGAGGGTAAGGTTCCACGGCTAGGGCCTTGGATTCGTCTACGGTGCGCGTGTAAGTCACCGCATCACACATCTGATGGCATTGTTTGTGGCTCAATCGATGCTGATCACTAAACGAACAAAATGTATCCGACACTCTAATCGCCATCGGGCTATCCAGAAAAATCGGCATTCTGGGAATTTGACCTTCATCCATCAATTTGGCTAACAAATGCTGTAATGCTTGCGCGCGTCCTACCGCAAAGGCCGGCACCAAGAGCACCCCTTCTCGTTGCGCAACGGCATTCACCACCGCCGCCAGCGATTGTTCGGGGTTTTGATCCACGTGTTGGCGATTCCCATAGGTCGCTTCCATCAACAACGCATCCAGTGCAGGTAAAGGTCTGGGTGGCTTCATCAGCACATCCTGAAAACGTCCCACATCACCAGAAAAACCGATGCGTTTCTGCTCAGACTCCACAACGATACTGGCGGCGCCGAGAATATGTCCCGCAGGTTGCAAATAAAAGCGAATATCCCCCACCTCAAGCACTTCATCAAAATTCACCGAATGAAACAAAGACAGACTGTGTTCAGCGGTTTCTCGATCGTAAAGCGGTTTGGGGTGTTCATGTTTACCCATCTTGTGTTTGCGGTAATATTTCGCGTCTTCTTCTTGAATATGGCCACTGTCAGCCAGCAAAATTTCGCACAGCGCTTTTGTGGCGTGATGCGTGTAAACGGGTCCTCGAAAACCTTGTTTGTACAGCACAGGAATATAACCAGAATGATCCAGGTGCGCGTGGGTCAACAACACCGCATCCAAGGTGTCCAAGTTCAGAGGTAAGGACTGCCAATTGCGTTCACGCAACCATTTGTAGCCCTGAAATAAACCGCAATCCACCAGGACTTTGGTGGAATTGGTTTCCACCAAAAATTTAGAACCCGTAACGGTTTCCGCACCACCCAGAAAAGTAATCTTCACGGTATCCCTTCCCTATACGTTTCTTATACGATCCGTATACATTGTCCATTTCAGCCAGTCCACGGAACGAGCCCGCGTAGTGACGCTGACAGCTTTGGCCAATTTTAACAGCATTGACCGATACAAACAGCCTATATCCGCTTTCTATTTTGAGAGAAAACGCGTGATGGGATCAATCAACAACGGCGCCACATCAATGGCGTTGGTACTGTGCGTAATGGTATTGGTGCTTAGCAATGACTCCAGCCCTGCTGAGCGCAGCTCAGCATCAACGCCTTCAACAAAAATACCATGCACAGCCACAACACAAACGCGCTGAATGCCATTTGCTTTAATGGCTTTTATGCACTGAAGAATGGTTTGCCCACTGGCAATCACATCATCAATGATGACCGCTGTGTGTGCAGCATAAGCCGTGATATCAGGCAGTGATACGTTTACATCTCGATCACCAAAACGCTGCTTAGCGCCAATCACAAAAGGATGCCCGCTTTGCAGCGCTATATCCGATACCCATTGTTCACTTTCCGCATCCGGGCCGACCAATAGCAAATCGGTTTTCGCTTTCAACCACGCGGCCAGCGCCGGCGCACCCGATACAACACTGGAGGGCACAGAATAAATACTGTCCAGAGTGTGGTAGCGATGCAAGTGCGGGTCAACCGTTACCAACCAATCCATGTGCTGCGAAAGCGCCTGTGCGAATATTTTTGAGGTAATGGCTTCTCCGTCGTGAAAACGTTTATCCTGACGCAGGTAACTTAAATACGGCGCAACCACGCCCACCCGAGCCGCCCCCAGGTCTCGCAAGGTTTCCAACAAAAAGATTAAAGGTAAATATTTATCATTGGGATACGAAAGATCGGCGATCACGATGCAGTGCTTGCCCGCAACCGGAGTCTGAACACGCAAATACGATTCCCCATCGGGAAATTGTCGTCTGGTGAAGGCACCCGGTTGTGCGCCTAAATTCGACACCAAAGTGGCCTGCAGCGGGTGCGCTTCACTCGCAAAAAGCACCGGTGGGTTCGGAACAGATATGTGGGACATACTGGGCCTCATTCATCATGAACAAACGTAAAAGGACTATGCTCTCGATAATACGACAACGCGTAATCCAGCTCACCACGACTGCCACTGTACATCGTGAACACAGGAGCGCCAACACGCAGCACATCACCAACCCGGGCGTGCAAGCGAATACCCGCTGCGGGCGTACCCGGCGCACCTGCCAATTTGGCCTGACGTGCCAAACGACGATTATCGACCGCAATCAGTGTGCCCGCACACGATAGTGTTTCACAATGCTGATAACGTGCTTCCGGCAATGTCTTCAGCCCCCCCTGCGCCGCAACGATGCGCTGAAATTGTCGCCAAGCTTGCCCCTCGTCCAGAATCACGGTTGCTTTTTCCAAACCCGACTCATAACTGAACTGATACGCCAATGAAAACAGATGCGCAGCCAACATCAAAGCGCGCTCACGCAGATCCTTCGGTGCCCAGACGTCACCTTGCAAGACCGCTAAGACATCACGAGCCTCTTCGACAGGCCCGATTCCCAATCCAACCGGTTGACAACCATCACTGATTAAACAACGGATAAAAATACCACAGGCCGCGCCCACTTGGGTGAAGATCGACGCCAGTCGCTCGGCATCCATTTTGGTTCGTACTTTGGCTGTGGGTCCCACGGGGATGTCAATCACAGCGTGTGTTGAACCCGCTGCAATTTTCTTTGACAAAACGGAGGCAATCAACTGTCCTTCGCCATCCAGATCCAGCGCCCGTTCAATGCGTATTAACACGTCGTCAGCCGGACTTAAATTCACCGCCCCTCCCCACACCAGGCAAGCGTTCGTTTCGGCAACAACACGTTGAATATCGGTCAGATCTAAATTCACCGTCGTCAAGGTAGCCATGGTATCGGCGGTGCCGGAGGGGGAAGTAATCGCACGTGACGAGGTTTTGGGCACCATCAAGCCCGCTGCACTGACTATGGAAACCACTAAAGGCGATGTTCGATTTCCGGGTAAGCCGCCTACGCAGTGTTTATCCAGAATGAGCGATTGATTCGGCCAATGCAAGCGCTTACCGCACGCAACCATGGCCTGTGTGAGATCGATGATCTCATCCACATCCAAGCGACTCCCCGCACACACACTGAGAAAACTGTTGAATGCAGTCTTGTGTATATCATCTGAAGCCATGAAAATCTGATTGTAGCTGGCGTTGCCATCCGTGAAACTCAGAATCTTGTTGCCGGCAGCCGCGTTGATCAACGTTTCCGCAACGGGCATCGGGTATTCATCCTTCGGTGTGGCCCTGTTGAGGTTCCTGAAATCCATGTAGACTCCCTGCCGTTCCCGCCACCAACACGTGCTCATCCACCACATTCAAGGTAGCAATAATGCTGGTTTGTTCGAAACGGAGGGTAACGCGCCCATTGGACGCCAGGCCCTCAGAACGGCAAATATGGCAATCCCGCCGCAGATACACCACCGGTTCTTGATGGGTGTCAATACCTATATCCACGACTTGAAGCGAGTGAGCTTGTTTCATTTTCTATCCTTGAGATCAACCAAATAAGTCCCAAAATACATACCCATTCTTGTGACAATCCCAAAAACACCATTCACAACAAAGCGTATCATTTCAGCCTAATATACTGTTTTTAAACATATGTAAGCTGAAGGTCTGGCACGGAAAGGCAGATCGCACGCCACAGCGGTGCGATAACAATATACACATAAAGAACACATAATGAAATATAGAAACTTACTTGAACCAACAATTACTACGCATATACAATAGAACATGGATAGCCCATATATAGCTAGATATTGCTTCTTTACGGTGCTGCATGACGGTGCTGCATGTTAAGAAACCACTGTGTTGAGAGATAACTGTGTTGAGAGATAACTGTCATGTTTCACCCACCCATTGATGATCACAAACATCGCCAACATCAAACGGGGCACTCCTCAACGCAAGCGGAGCTGAGCCCAAGTCACAACACAGAGCAAACGGCCTTACGCGATTTACGCCCTGTTCACGCTAAAGCAAGAGAAAGATTGTATTTTCAGGATCCCCTATCAACCCCAAACATCACATCAGACGATCTACTTCGCGCCATTAATCAATCAAATTCCAGAAACCCGATTGGTCGATTCACAAATTACGTGAAAGGAAAATTATTCCCACACAACCTTCACGCATCAGACTCAGAAAAGTCAGCAAAAGAAGAAGTAAAAAATTATATTTTAGAAGAAATGAGTCGACTTCTCCAGAATACAAAATTAAGAAGCATTTACCCCGACCACCTAAAAGAATCCATTCTCAACAAACTGAATGCACACAATGAATCCATACAATCATTCTCCAAACAGCACCCCCAAAAAGTAAATCGCTATATCAATGACGCCACTCAAGCTGCCATCCGTATAAAACACGAGAACCGTGAGCATCAAATTAAAGCAGAGATAAAAAATCTAGCAACAGAGATACAACACCAAGCTTTTCTTGATGATAAAGAGGTAAATTTAAACATCCCCTCGACACCCGATTCACCCCCCACAGAGCAACCCACACTCCAACAACTTTTTCCTGAAATCAAAGCGGTTAATTTTGATTATAAACTACCCCCTTCTAAATTTGCCAACAAAGTAAAACAGGATATTCTATCCA
>JARRRL010000140.1:0-17124 GCA_037380725.1 Gammaproteobacteria bacterium
GGCACCGACTCGACGACACGCGCAACAGGCGAAACGGCTTGTTGAGGCGCTGCTTGCGGCTTCAACGGTTCTTGTTCCACCGATTGGGCCGACTGATCATCACGGGACGCATCGACAGCTTGCACCGCTGTATTCGCCGCTTGATCAGCTTGCACCGGAGCATTCGGTACTTCCAGCTCAGCACCCAACAACAACAACGCCGCCACTTTTTGTCCACTGGTAACAGAATCGCCTTCTTTGATATACAGTTCCGACAAAGTACCATCACGTGGTGCCACCACCTCCATGGACGCCTTATCGGATTCCAATACCACCAACACATCATCTTGTTTGACCGCATCACCGGCTTTTATCGGTAACTCAATCACTTCCACTTGGTCGATATCACCCAGATCGGGGATCAAAACGGGTTCCAATGCACTCATGCTTTTTGCCCATCACGCTGATTTTACAGAATTCGTCACACCACAGGCGAGCATCACAAGGTCCCCCGCCTGCACATTTTTTTGTTACGTCATTTTTGTCACGTCATACACACGTCATACTGCAACCGTCTACGTATCTGAACCGTCTAACGTGTATGTTATCGGGTTACCGGATCCGGAAGATCCACCTCAATTTCATAACGCCGCAGAGCGTCCGCCACGCGGCTGCGCCCTAAATAGCCCTTATCCGCCAACGCATTCAAAGCCGCCACAACAATAAAGTAGCGATCCACTTCAAAGTGATGTCTCAATTTTTGTCGCGTGTCACTGCGACCAAAACCATCGGTACCCAATGTCGTAAAGTGATTACGTATAAAGGGTCGAATTTGATCGGCTACTAGTTTCATGTAATCACTCGAAGCCACCACCGGCACATTTTCATCCGCAAAACAGGATGTCACGTAAGGCAAACGCTTCGGCTCATCGGGATGCAACATGCTCCAACGCTGAGCGGACGCGCCCTCTCGACGCAACTCACTGTAGCTCGTTACACTCCAAACATCGGCCTGTACGCCATAACCCATCTGCAACAATTCCGCCGCCGCAATCACTTCGTTCATGATGGCGCCACTGCCCAGAATATGCACCTTCAGTCTGGAATCAAGGGGTTCTTCCGCTGCCTTAAACAAATACATGCCTCGCCGAATACCGTCTTCCGCACCAGTCGGCATCGGTGGATGTACGTAATTTTCGTTCAGTGTTGTGATGTAATAAAACACGTTTTCTTGCTGTTCATACATCCGCCGAATGCCATCGTGGAAAATCACCGCCAACTCGTAGTTAAACGCCGGATCATACGAAACGCAATTTGGGATCGTACTGGACAACAAATGGCTATGGCCATCCTGATGCTGAAGGCCTTCACCATTCAAAGTTGTTCGCCCCGATGTCGCACCAATTAAGAAACCACGCGCCTGACTGTCACCCGCCGCCCAGGCCAAATCACCGATACGTTGAAAACCAAACATGGAGTAATACAAATAGATCGGTACCAATGGCTTATCGTAATTGGAATAGGAAGTCGCCGCCGCCAACCAAGAAGAAAAAGCCCCCGCTTCATTAATGCCTTCTTCGAGAATACGACCCTGCTTGTCTTCTCGATAGTACATCATCTGACCCATGTCTTCCGGAGTGTACAACTGACCCACACAAGAATAAATCCCCAACTGACGGAACATGCCTTCCATACCAAAGGTACGCGCCTCATCCGGCACAATTGGCACCACACGATCGCCAATTTCAGGTTGTTTCACCAGCGTGGACATCATCCGCACTAACCCCATTGTGGTCGAAAGCGCCCGATCACCACTGCCCGCCAAGTGATTCCCGAATACACCCAGTTCAGGAACGGGTAAAGCATGCGATTTCGCCCGACGAGACGGCAAGGCCCCACCCAGGGCTTGTCGTCTCTCAGTCACATACCGCGCCTCATTGCTGTTGGGCGTCGGCATGTAATAAGGCAAGCTTTCCAGCTCACGGTCCGTAAATGGCATATCAAAGCGATCTCGAAACTCCTTCAAAGACGCCATATCCAATTTCTTCAATTGGTGCGTTTTGTTTTGAGCTTCTCCGGTACCCATGCCATAACCTTTAACCGTTTTCGCCAAAATAACGGTGGGACGCCCCGTTGTTTCAACGGCGGCTTTATAAGCTGCGTACACTTTAAAGGGGTCGTGACCGCCTCGATTGAGCTTGTAAATGTCTTGATCCGAAAGATGCGCCACCATTTGCGCCAATTCTGGATACTTACCAAAAAAATGTTCTCGGGTGTAAGCACCACCATGCGTCTTACACGCTTGGTACTCACCGTCCACCGTCTCATCCATACGTTGTTTCAGCACACCTGTTTCATCACTCGCCAACAACGGATCCCACAGTCGTCCCCAGACCACTTTTATGACATTCCATCCCGAACCTCGGAACTGACTCTCCAACTCCTGGATGATTTTACCGTTACCCCGCACCGGACCATCCAATCGTTGCAAGTTGCAATTGACCACAAAAATCAAGTTGTCCAATTTTTCGCGACCCGCTAGACCAATTGCGCCCAGCGATTCGGGCTCATCCATCTCACCATCACCGAGAAAAGCCCACACCTTACGATCCGTCTTGGGGATCAAACCACGATTGTGCAAGTAATTCATCAGATGGGCTTGATAAATGGCTTGTATCGGCCCCAAGCCCATGGACACCGTTGGAAATTGCCAAAAATCAGGCATCAACCATGGGTGCGGATACGAGCTGAGCCCCTTACCGTTCACCTCACGACGAAAATTGTCCATTTGTTCCTGTGTCAAACGTCCTTCCAAAAAAGCACGTGCATATATACCTGGCGACGAATGCCCTTGAAAGAAAACCAAGTCGCCGCCGCAGGGGTGACCTGGACCACGAAAAAAGTGATTAAACCCCACATCGTAAAGGGTCGCGGAAGACGCAAACGACGCAATGTGCCCCCCCAGCTCATCATCATTTTTATTTGCACGCATCACCATGGCCATGGCGTTCCAGCGAATGATCGAACGAATACGCCGTTCCATGAACGGATCCCCTGGATAAGCGGGCTCAAGGTCTGTCGATATCGTATTTATATAAGGTGTGTTTAGATCGGAAACGTCTACGCCTCGAACACGGGCAGAAGCATTCAATTTGGATAACAAGTAGTGTGCGCGCTGATGCCCTGACTCCCGTAAAACCGACTCAAAAGCAGCAAGCCATTCTTGCGTTTCCTGCACATCACTGTCGTCGTAAAAACGATCATTAATCATCCAAACCCTCCACTACGATACTGTATTCAACGAAACCGTTTCAACCAAAACGAAATGGGACACACAAAACTGTGCGACATCATACATGACTGAGCCACATTTCACTCGCGGTATGACAAAAAATATCTGATTTAAACCACTTAAGTCGCACCCACTGAAAGTCGCACCACGAGCGCTCAGTAAAATACGATCGACAACAAGGCCACCCCACCCAACCACAGCAAGAGCACTTTTTTTAAGGCCGCGTGCATACTCGTAAAGTCTTCACAAGGCCACACCACCGCTGCGGAACCGGGTTGTCGCAGATCGTGCGGCTGAGCCCGCTGCGACCACACCAAACGCAGGGTTGCCAACATCACTTCTGGCACCCCTTGCTCAGCAAGCTTGACCGTTACCCACCACTGTCGAATCGGTGTTTTGTCCTCTCGAAGCACCAAAAACAAGGTTAATGAAAACAACCGTGTTGGCACCCACGCCACCCAATGCATCGCGGAACTCACACGTCGTACTAAGCCTTGGCTCACGGTATCGGCGCTCAACACCGCCAAGGCAATGGCAATGAGTACGGCAGCCAAAGGACCCAAACACACGAACCAAAACAACACCACAAACAAGTGCAGCGTTGTGTGCACCAATCCGTCCGTTAAGATTGCTTTTCGTAGAGCAGGCAGACGCTTCGGAGCCGGTCGCTCAAACAGCCACTCATACAGCGCGTGCGGTGAAGGCCTGTCACTTGCCGCCCCTTGCGTTGGCGTATTGGCGCCTTCAAGCATATTCAAATTTGAAAAAGACACATCACCAAATCGGCACACACCATCCACATAACGATATCCATCACAGGACAGCGCAAAACTGACCACCGTGACGACAAAGGCACCCAAACCCCACAGTAAATTCGAACCACTTTCCCAGAGCACCACAAAAATCAACACCGGCGGCAAAAATATCAACGCCATCTGCGCCGGTTCGGAGCATTGTTGAAACCACACCCAGGTCCGAAATGGCTCCAAGTACGCCGCCCAGACACCGCGTGACGGTCTACTCCCTTCTTCCAGATTAGAAGCATGCAACACCGCTGCACTTGACGTTGGCCCCCACATCGACTCCATCAGTGCACTTGTCGAAAGCGCCCCCATCGAAACAACGCCTGCAAATACGTGCCACCCCAAACCCAGCAGTATGGCAATAAATATCATGAATGACTTCTCCACAAAAAATGTTCAAAATACCGTCTCGAAATACCACCACCTTAGTACTTTAATACTTAGTTATTCAATCACTTATTACCAAACAAGCGTCTAAGTTGCAGCAGAGGTTGCAGCAGAGTTTGTAGCGCTTTTAAGAAACAGATTTCATCCATACCGGTATCACGATGAACGACCACAATGAACAATCATGGTGAACGACCATCATCAGCAGCGCCCACAGTGATACCAAATTCCCGTAGTTTTTGCCAGTCAAAAGCAGGTCCAGGGTCCGTTTTTCGACTTGGCGCTATATCACAGTGGCCCACCACCGGGTGAAGCGCGGTGGCCGGATACTGCGCCTGCAACGCCGCAATCACACGGGCTAGAACCACATACTGAGCAGAGGTATACGGTGTGTTATCTTCACCCGCTAACTCAATACCCACCGAAAAATCATTACACGCCGCCCGTCCTTCAAAAACCGATTCACCCGCGTGCCATGCACGCCGATGAAACGGCACAAACTGAACCACTCCGCCATCACGTGCGATATACACATGACTGGACACCTTCAAATCAGCAATTTCCGAAAAGAACGGGTGCGCCTGAATCGCTAAGCGATTACAGAAAAAATCCTCAACCCATTGCCCCTCAAACTCGCCAGGTGGCAAACTGATACAATGGACAACAATTAAACTGATGTCCGCTGGATCTGGACGCTCATCACAATTGGGGGACAACACACGACGCGCCCGCGAAAGCCAGTGCGCACGAATTGGCCAGTCCAGACCAGTTATTCCTTGATTCATAATCCAATTTTCACCTCAAAAACGTCTTCTCAGCAGCCCGCCTCCCAGCTCAGGCCCAGCTCAGGCCCAGCTCAAACCCAGCCAAATCCAGCTCAGATATAGCCTAAACCTCGTTACCGAGCGACCACTGACACTTACACGGGTTTCAGTAAAGATGATGATGGAAATGGTGATGAAAAATTGGTAGCACAGGCACTATGAAAAACAGTAGCGGAATCCGTAGTCAGCTGATGATGTTCTTAGCATGGTGCGGCCTCACACTGCTGGCGGCGCACATTTATCACCGTTGGCTATTGGAACAATATAACCCAAACATCACCCCCACGTTTCACCAGTATCGTTCCGGCACCAAAGAGGTTGTCTTGGAACGCAACCACTATGGACATTACATCAGTTCCGGCTCCATTAATAACATAAATGTGGTGTTCTTACTGGACACAGGCTCCACCCAAGTGGCTATTCCAGGCCACATTGCACAAACATTAAACCTAGACTTCGGCGAAAAACAAGCCACCGGAACCGCCAATGGAACCATTTGGGTATACAATACGATCTTGGAAACCTTGAAAATTGGTAACATTGAGATGCACAATGTCTCCGCTTCCATTAACCCGCATATGGAGGAATCGGAAGTCTTACTGGGCATGAGCGCCTTGAAACATCTGGACTTTTCACAACGCGGTAATTTGCTAACCTTGCACCAAAACTAAGCTACAAAACTCAGCTACAAAACTCAGCTACAAAAAAGTAAGCGCCACGGCTCATCGAAGCCCGTTGCTGCTGCATCGTCAACTCAACACTCGCCGTCAAACTCAACACCCGAAGGAACGAATTTGTGAGTGAAACACCTGCTTGGCACAAGACAACATTAGCCCCTCCATCGACAGCCACTTACCCCTTACCGCCTCCGCCCCCGGATCTCCAACAGCAGGTGCGCCACGCCCTAACAGAAGACATCGGCAGTGGCGATGTGACCGCTCAATTGATACCCGAGCACCGTCAGGCCACCGCTCATTTACGACTCCGTGAACCCGCTGTACTGTGCGGACAAGCGTGGGCCAACGCGGTGTTCGCTGCAGTTGATCCTAACCTTTCGGTACACTGGCTCTGCGCAGAAGGTGATTGGCTCGAAGCGGATTGTACGGTACTGGAACTGCACGGTAACGCGCGCTCGATTTTGACTGCGGAACGATCCGCGATCAATTTCCTGCAAACATTATCGGGCACTGCCACAACCACACGCCGCTGGGCGTCGCACCTTGCATCCACATCAACACAACTCCTCGACACCCGCAAGACCATCCCCGGTCTGCGCACGGCGCAAAAATACGCCGTTGCCGTAGGCGGTGGCAAAAATCATCGTCAGGGCTTGTTTGATGCTTTTCTCATCAAAGAAAACCACATCATCGCTGCGGGCAGCCTTCGAGCCGCCATCACCGCCGCGCAAGAACCCGAATCGGATCTGTTGCGAATCGCACAAACTGGCGTAGACTTTATATCAGTAGGCGCTTTAACGAAAAACCTACAATCGATCGATTTTTCTTTACGTTTTTCATTAAGGTGATCGATAAAACGCGATCGATAAACGGCGCCACCAGCCAACACCTTGAACTGGATGCCGGTCAAAGATGCTTGCTACGAATTCGCCGAACACTCCCACCAATACGGCTTTACCAGCGCACACCGCAACGCGTTCAGTCAAACGGATACGCTTGAACGCGTTTTTGACTCACCTCGCCATCAGCATCATGATCGCATGTGGCTTGCTCTACATGCTGACACAACACTGGTATCCGAGTTTCTACTTCGAAATTGATGGCGGCTGGGACGGTTTGCAACTTATTTTGGGCTGCGACATCATCTTGGGCCCCTGCTTAACACTGATACTGTTTAAACCGGGCAAAAAAGGTCTGTGGTTCGACATGACGATGGTGGGCATCGTACAAACCGTTGCGCTCAGTGTAGGCACCTGGATTGTTTACCAAGAACGCCCGCTTGCCATTGCTTTTACCGACCACGCCTTTTTTATGGTAGGTAACGCCACCTACCAATTCGTGGGCCAACCCGTACCGGATCTCGACGCCTTTCCTGGTCCTTACCCCAAAGCCATATTCATTGATCTACCGGATGACCCACACGAACGCAAAATTTTACGCCTACAGCAAGGACGAGACGGCCCCTTGCACGCCGACGCAACGCGATACCGACCCATGGCGCAACACACCGACACCGTACTCGCGTGGGGCGCACAGCGCATTGAAGACGTGTTAGCCCAGAATCCGGCAGGTGAAACAGAAATCAACGCATGGCTCACTCGCAAGGGACGGACACGCGAAAACACACGCCTGATTCCCATTACCGCACGTTCCGCCTGGCGCTACATTTACGTTGACGCCATGACTGCAGAGCGATTAGGTGTGACGTCATCCGCACTAACGCCGCCTTTTTAATTTTTACTCAACACGCGCTACTCATCAAAACGCGTTACTCATCAAAACGTAAGTCGGGCGGCACCGGATAATCATTCGGACGCCGTGGCTTCGTCACGCGCCCAGCGCGGTACGCACGCACTTGGTGCACATACGCCAACACTTGCGCCACCGCCACGTACAATCCTGCGGGAATTTCCTGATTGAGTTCTGTGGTGTGATACACGGAGCGCGCCAACATGGGGGCTTCCAAAACCGGAATCACGTTTTCTTGCGCAATATCGCGTATCTTCAATGCGATTAGATTTTTACCTTTTGCGATGAGAATCGGCGCATCGTCTTGCTCCGGCGCATACCGCAAGGCCACCGCATAATGCGTGGGATTCGTGATCACCACATCCGCTTCAGCGACCTTATCCATCATGCGACGTTGCGCCATTTCGCGCTGCATACGACGAATTTGCCCTTTCACCTCCGGTTTGCCTTCCGAATCCTTGTGCTCATCCTTGACTTCTTGCTTTGTCATTCGAATTTGCTGGGCGTGATTCCACAATTGAAACGGCACGTCAATCAACACAATCACCAGCAGCGAAGCCACCAAAGCCAAAAAAGCCCAAATCAAGACCGAAATGCTCTCTCCCATGGCGACATTCACGGGTTTCATCGGCAAATGCATCAGGGTGGGAACTTGCCACACCACCACCATCACCGCCACCACCGCAATCAGAAAAAACTTACCCATGGCTTTGATCATTTCAACCAAGGCCGATACAGAGAACATCCGCTTTAAACCTTTTAGGGGGTTCAACTTACTGAGCTTTGGCGCTAGAGCAGAGAGTGAAAAATTCCAGCCCCCCATGAATAAGGGTCCCACAATCGAACTCAAAAACGTCATCAACAAAAAAAGTAAGATCGTTTTGATAAAGAAAAACAAGGCCGCGCGCAGCTGCATCCCGATGGCCATCGGGTCCAGTAACACCGTACGATCCACGCGAAAAAACAGTTCGGCTATCCGCGACGTAAACGTCAACAGCTGCTCGCCCAGAAACAAAAAACTCAAGCCTCCGCAGGCCAACACCAAAAAAGCGCTGAGTTCTCGCGAGCGCGGCGTCTGCCCAGACTCACGGGCCTTTTCAAGCTTACGCGACGTCGGCTCTTCGGTTTTTTCCTGCCCATCTTCGTTCTCTTGAGCCACAATGCCTCACCGTAACAGCAACACACGCTGCGTCACCAACAAAGCCTCTTCAGCAATGCTTTCATAAATCGGTAGAAAACCGATCACCATCACCCACAGCACCACCAAACCAAATGCCATGTTAAACGGAAAACCCACACTAAAAATGTTCAACTGCGGCGACACGCGCGCCACCACTCCGAAGGCGACATTAGTGATTAACAACGCCGTAACGCTGGGCAAAGCCACCAACAAGGCCGAGCGAAACATCCAACTGGCAAAATGCACCACCTGCATCATGAGTGAAGTATTGTGACTGCTGTCCGCCAACGGTAACACCTGAAAGCTGCTGATTAAAATCTCCAACACAATCAAGTGCCCCCCTAAGGCCAAAAACAATAAATTGGTCATCAACAGAAAAATTTGCCCAACCGCTGCCACGTTAATGCCATTCACCGGATCAACCAGGGTGGCAAACCCCAAACCATTTTGCATCGCAACGAATTGACCCGAAATTTGAAACACTTGGAAAAAAAGTTGTATAAAGAAACCCAATATCGCGCCAATCAGAATCTGATTCACAATCAAAAACAGGGCCTCCGCAGACCAGATGGGTACGGCTGGCGCTGGGGGTAAATACGGCACAATGGCAACGGTAATGGCCAAGGCCAAACCCAAGCGCACACGCGCCATAATAAATCGAGCGCTGAGAATGGGCATCACCAACATGAACGCGCTGACGCGGCACAGTGGCCAAAAATACTGCCCCACCCATTGCATGATCATCTCGTCTGTGATGTGCACGGCCAGTACCTAACCAATAATGTATGGAATAGATAAGTAAATCTCTTGGGCGTATTCCAACACACGCCCCCCAATCCATGGCCCCGCAAACGACAACACACCCAAGGTCACCAACAATCTTGGTAAAAACGATAAGGTTTGCTCATTGATTTGCGTTGCCGCTTGAAAAATAGAAACCACCAACCCCACAATCAACGACGGCAAAATAATAATCAACAACAACAAAACGGCCACGCCCATGCCCGCACGGAAAACATCGATTACAGACTCTGGCGCCACACGCGTTTCCTCCTCTTGCTCACAGATAAACCGCTCTGAGATAAACCGCTCACATTCCAAAGCTCGCCGTTAGCGTACTCACGATCATGGCCCAGCCATCGAGAAAAACGAACAACATAATTTTAAACGGCAAGGACACAATGAGGGGCGAGAGCATCATCATGCCCATCGCCATCAAAATACTGGCAACCACCAAATCAATAATCAAAAAAGGAATAAATAACATGAATCCAATTTGAAAAGCCGTTTTCAACTCACTGATGACAAAAGCCGGAATCAACGTTGTCATGGACACCGTTTTTGGATCAAACGCAGCTTCCGATGCCTCCGATACCGCGTCCGTTCGCTGCGCATCACCGTAAGGCGCACGATCAGCGGTCGAGGTCCCCGCGTCCGGTTTCCCTTCAGACTGATCCAACACCTGCGCAAAAGCCTGCGTACGCTGAATCGTAAGAAACAACTGCAAATCGGGCTCACGCGTCTGCGACAACATAAAAACACGAAATGGCGCTTGCACACGTTCCAAGGCCAACTCAGCAGAAATGCTTTTGTTCATGTATGGTTTCACCGCCGTGTTATAGGCGCGCTCCAAGATTGGCGACATGATGAACAAGGACAAAAACATCGCCAAGCCCAAAATCACTTGATTGGAAGGGGTTTGTTGCAAGCCAATTGCCTGGCGTAAAATAGAAAAAACGATCACAACCCGTGTAAAGCACGTCATCATCAGGATCATCGCGGGCAAAAACGTAAACAAGGTCATGACCGCTAAAATTTCAAGGGTGAGCGTATACTGCTGCCCCCCCGATTCGGTCGTTTCCAATGCCAAAGCCGGAATACCCAAGTGCGAGAGATTTTCCATTGTCTCCGCCCACGACAGCTTGGGCATCATGACAATACCTATCACGACGCTGATCACAATGCGAATCACAACGCGAATCACAACGCGCGACATCACCTCACCTCTGCATGCTGCCCCAGATGTACAGATACGGAGCAAGCTCGAAGCACAAACTTCACTCGCTTGATGCCGGAGGCGTCGATGACGCGGGTAGGTCCTTCGTTTTTCCCATAGCGGTTTCAAACTCAGTCTGCTCCACATTGAGACGTTCCTGGTCCATTTCTGCCTGGTATTGGCGTAACCAGGCGGGTGAAAATTCTTTGATCAGTTGTATCGAGGTATCATTACTGCCAATCAGCAAATGGCTGCCATACGCCTCCACCAACACTAACTTTGATTTCCCCCCGATCGGCGTCACCGATTTAACGCGCACTGGGTTGATCGCTATTTGCTTATACAAAGGCGTTTTTCGGAAGCCATAAAACAGCAGATACATAAACGCAATCAAGCCCAGTAAAGCCATCGATAACTACACTAAGCGCGATTTTAATCCCGACTCCGCCATCAAAGCGTCGGGTGCTTTTTTCGGCACAGCGGCCACCGTCGTCTCCATGACCGTTAACCCCATGATGGCAGTCAACAACATTGAAAACGTCAGCATGAGTGATCGTTTCATGAATCGCCAAACCCTTTCTTTTCCAAGCCGCACCAACATCCCAAGCCGTACCAACATCCCAAGCCGTACCAACATCATTGTTCCCCTATACTGCCGTTATCGTATTTTGTCATTTGGTTTGTTATTTTAAACTGTCCTGATAAGCCAGATGCATTCACGTTTTTCTCACATGATATTTCCTTCTCACTATTTTAATTTTTTAATTCGCTCACTGGGGCTGATGATATCCGTCAAACGTATGCCAAATTTATCGTTTACCACAACCACTTCTCCGTGAGCCACCAAGGTGCCATTTACCATCACGTCTAAGGCTTCCCCCGCCAAACGATCCAATTCAATCACCGACCCTTGATTCAATTGCAATAAATTTCGTATGCTGATTTCGGTAGACCCCACCTCCATGGACAACATCACCGGTATATCAAGAATCACCTCCAGATTGGGATTCTCCCCTTCCCCCATTGGAGAAGCAAACTCGGTTAACGGATCCAACGCCGCTCGCTCTGCCTGCTCTTCCTCAACACTCTGCTGTTCCAGAGCAGCTGCCCATTCATTGGCGAGGGCATCATCATCTATATCGTCTGAACCCTCGGAAGTCCCTTTTGAAGACATACGCCTCCTCCCAACCAAAAGAACGGCATCACCTACACCGTCATCTCACGCACCCACCCTGGGTTGTTGCGTCAAATTAACCACACTTCTGCGTGTAAAACACCATAGAACATCAATACTGCACAATGTTTGCCAAGACCAGCGGTCTCACCATATCCAAGCACGGATCCCCGGAAAATGACAGCAAGAAACATCAAGCAATAACAAGGAAGTAAGAAGTAACAAAAGATAAGAAGGGGTCAGTCAGGTACGAAGGGGTACAGCAGGTACACGAGGTGCACAGGTAATCCTTAAAATGCTAAATTTTTGACGCATGGCTAAACGAAAACAGAATTTAACAAACGCAACCATTATGCAGCGGACGCAATCAGTATGCGGAGGGCCTCACAACGACTTGACCGAGACCTTAGACTGATGCGTGCGATGAAACCGATCCAACACCTGCACCGCCAGATTACCGCGATGGGTACCCAATTTGGTTTTGAAAGTTGGCACACCATTGGCCATCAGCGTGACGTAATCCGGCATATCCACCGCCAAAATATCACCCACACTCAGTTCTTTCAATTGACGCAAGGTAATGCGTTTTTCACATATTTTTGCCCGCAATGGTATCGCAGCACCCATGATGTCTTCCCGCAAATTCACCACCCAGCGCTCATCCGCTTCGTCCACATCACTTTGAACACCCGCATCCAAGACTTCTCGAATCGGTTCAATCATCGAATACGGTAACGTCAAATGCATGTCGCCGCCGCCGCCATCCAGATCAATATGAAATGTGCTTACAACCACAATCTCACTGGGACTGACAATATTTGCTAACGACGGATTCACCTCAGAACCAATGTGCTCAAATTGCGTTGCGAATACGTTTGACCAGGCTTCTTGCATGTCCTTAAACGCCATATCCAGAACGAGTTTTACCACTCGATTCTCGGTGTGCGTAAACTCACGACCTTCGATTTTAGCGTGTCGCCCATCCCCGCCAAAAAAACAATCCACCAACTTAAAAACTAATTTTGCATCCAGAATAAATAAACCCGTGCCGCGTAAAGGTTTCATCTTGACCATGTTTAAACTGGTGGGCACAAAAAGGCTGTGCACGTACTCACCGAATTTTTGCACTTGGACGCCGCCCACCGACACATCCGCTGTTCGACGTAGGAAATTAAACAAACTGATGCAGGTATACCGTGCAAAGCGTTCATTAATCATTTCCAGTGTGGGCATTCGACCGCGAACAATACGGTCCTGGGTTGACAGGTCGTAGGAGCGGATCCCTTCATCGGCATCATCAAGATCACCGTCAATATCGCTGTCATCCACACCATGCAGCAGCGCATCAATTTCATCTTGAGACAATAAATCCTGAACGGACACGCAAGCCCCCTCACACCCGACGGATACAACAATATAATATGGTTAGCGGCTTTGCGACGACGAGGCCGCTGCGGTATAACGTGCTATTGCATAACAAAAGCTGTAAAGAGAATGTCCTCCAAACCGGTTTCACCGGTTTCTTCTTCCAACCTGACCTGCATGGTTTCCACCAAATTTTGTCGCAGCACATCTCGTCCTTCCGGTTCACGCAACTCGTCAAATTCCTGTCGGGATAAGAAGGTAACAATATCATTACGAATCATGGGCATCTGCTCTTCGAACAGCGCCAAATTACGTTCATCGCGGGTCACGAACGTCATTTCAACTTGAAGATAGCGCTGTCGATTACCCACTCTGTAATTGCTCACAAAAGGTTTCAAGGTAAAATAATGAGCAGGCGCTCGTTGCTCGGGAACCTCCACGTCAACCGCTTCTGGATCGGACTTCCCCTTCAGCATGAACACCGCTACCGTCCCTCCACCCACCAGAAATATCCCCGCCAACACGGCTAGAATAATCCATTTCGCTTTACCCCGTGAAGATGGCTCCTTGCTCTGCTCATCCATCGCTAATTCTTTCTCATTGGCCACGATTGACCCCTCTCATTATCAAGACCCGCTGCCCGCGCCATACACTGAGTTTAGACATCTCAGCCACTCCCTGCGAATGAAACGACATTAAGCGTATGTGCTGATCAACCCTGGCAACGCGCCATCTGAGGCCTCACGATCCAAGACCCTCGTCGCCTGTTCATCGAGTGCCTCTCTGGAATCACTCAATCCCGCATCCGCGCGTGACGTCGACTCCGCGTCATCCTCAGATTGCGCACCCTGTCGACCATCGCGCCGCACATCCACATCAACTTGCGTCAAATTCTGCTCACCCATCGCATCGCGCAAACGGTGGGCACTCTGTTCCAGCGCTTCTTTCACCGCTTGATTATTGACGTGAAACGTAATAGTCGTTTGTTCCGCTGTGTGTTGAATTTTGATGTGTATCGGCCCTAATTCGGGTGGATCTATGTACACAGTCGCGCTCTTGAGATTTGATTGAATCATCCACTTCACACGCCCCTCCATCATCTCCGACCACGCGCTTTGTTGAAACGGCGTATTCAAACGCGTCACCGTAGTCGGCAAACGCGTCGCTGCCGCTCCCGCTTCTTTCTTCAATCCACCTACCAACAGTGTATTCGGCGTCAGCGATGGATCTGTGGCCACACCCACTGCCTTTTCTCCACCCAATCCAGCTCCAAGGCCATTCAGACTTGCAGCATCGACGGCTTCAGGCTGCCTGCCCATTAAACCCGCGATTGCATCAGCCCCTCGTAATCCAGAAGCCACACGCTTATCGGGTAACACCGCCTCCGCATCCTGTGACAACACATGCTCTTTTTCAGTCAACGCCTCGGCAACACGTGCTTCCCCTTTCATCTCCCAACGCTGCGCCGCTACACGCCGTCCTACTCCTTCTCCTTCCGACTTTAAGGCATTATCTGTTGTATCTGCCGTCAGCGACTCATCCATCCCAGATCCATCGGCGCTCACTCCCTCCGCTAACGCATCGCCCCATTTGGCACCCGTCTGACTCGCAACACGCTGTGACGCCGTTTCATCCATTGCCTGTGCTGTTTGCGCTATTTCAACCACACCATCGTTCGTCAACACAATCTCTTCCTGATTGACGTCCTCCCCGTCCTCATCCGCTATTTCCGTTTTTGTCTCTGTCTCAGTTGTCGATCGTGATTCGATATCGTTTTGCGTAGCGGCATCCTGAGTGTGTTTTGACGATGAATGGGATTTTGCAGTCACTGGTTTTGCATTGGGTGCATCAGAAGTTGACGTCACACGATGCCGATTCACGGATTTGTGCGTCCCCTCATCACTCAGGGTCGCCTTCGATGAATGAGATGTCTGTATTGTATGATCTTTTGCCGTACTCGACTGTTGCGCCGCCAACAAAGCCACATTAAAAGAAGCCACAGAAGACAACACATCGGCACGCGCGCTTGATGGTCCTTTTCCCGGTCCTATCCCCGATACGGCATCACGTGTCGAACCGCTTCGAATCCTCGCGGTGGACACCGTTGACAGTCGCGCTGTGTATTCGCT
Organism: Gammaproteobacteria bacterium; assembly: GCA_037380725.1. Taxonomy (GTDB): domain Bacteria; phylum Pseudomonadota; class Gammaproteobacteria; order Pseudomonadales; family JANQJO01; genus JARRRL01. The sequence continues at coordinate 15,556 of JARRRL010000140.1, forward strand.
GTTCTGCTCCATCGTAACCTCTGAGTGGTTGATTTCGATTACTTCCTACACAAAGCAAAACTCACGCCAAAACAATTCAGCGATACGCCACACAGAGGATTAATTCATTGTTATTGTCTTTCAATCAGTTAACGCCCAGCCTACCGCTCATCAACGGGTACACTGCACAGGCATGGCTTTAGAGGTATAGCCGACAGAGGCATAGCTTTGCCTCAAATGGGGAGCATATAGTGGAAAGATACGACCGCCTAAATTAAAAACGGTCGCAAACGGATTACCCCCTCGCTGTTGAATTTTTCTACTATTAAGCGAAGCGCTGTAACCCGCGTTGACGCCAAACAGGGCAATGATGAGCAGCAATCAGCAATGTATGAGGTGCTTTCATCGGTATTTCCTCGCAATCAAATTATCTCAGTTAAAATAAAATTATTTCGCTAATTTGGTTTATTGATCCTTGTTGACCGCCATTGTATTTCCTTCACTACACAAACTACGTGTTCCCAAACGAATGAGCTTCCATCCATAAGCAACAATCACTGCCATGATGGCTAAGGTCCAAACAATTAACGGCCCCGTTGGCAAATCCATCCACGCGGAACAAATCAAACCAACGCCATAGCCCAAAAAACCCACTGTATAACCTGTCATGATCGCTTTGGATTCAGACAACTTGCGGACCGCCAACGCTGGTGCAATCAAACTGGCAAATACCAAATAAACGCCAACAAGCTGTACTGAGGCCGTGACAGTCAAGGCAAAACAGATGTAAAACACCCAACGACCCCAAGCTCTGCCAAAATACAGCAGAGAAATGACAACGGCATACAGCAATGCAATAGGCCACAACTGACCATAACTGACCCACAAAATCTGACCACTGAGCAAATCCTGCATATGTTCAGCCCCGTGGGGGTTATGAGCTAGTAACAACAGGCTTGCGCTTGCCGCCAGTACAAAGGTAACACCAATCAATGCCTCCTGAGTTTCCGGCCACCATCGCTCACATAAGTGCAACCATCCCGACCCAATAAGCGCACTGAGGGCTGCGGCCAGTTGCGCCCAGAGGCCAGTGATCTCGGCACCTGTCAGCGAAGCGCCTATGACGCCCAAAGCAGCCAATTGAGCTACCGCAAGGTCGATAAAGATAATACCTTTATCCAATACCTTACGGCCTAAAGGGATATGAGTAATGCACACCAGTACCCCAGCCAGAAACGGCGGCCCAAGTATGCCAAGATCCAAGCCCGGTATCATCATTCAATACCTTTTAAGAGTCGGGAAACCGTGTCATCAAACAGCGAAAATAAATCGGTGGCTGTTTCACTTCCCCCAACCGTAAAAGGCAGCGTTACCGTTTTCACTTGAGCATGCTCCGCCAACCACTGATCAGGTTTATCATCTTGGTATGCGGCGTGAATCACCATTTTTACCGGATGTTCGCGAAGCCGTTGCAATATCAAAGACAAATCCGCCGTAGAGGGTGGAATCCCAGGTTTAGATTCAAGCGAAGCAACGGCGCTCAATCCCAACCACTGGGTTAAATAGCTCCAGTTATTATGATGCACCACA
>JARRRL010000140.1:17162-19281 GCA_037380725.1 Gammaproteobacteria bacterium
CCGCTTTCCAACGTTCCACAAAATCGGTGGTATACCGATTGTAATCGGATTGATGTGCTGGGTCGATCTGCGCCATTCTTTGGCCTAAAGCTTTTGCCACAAGGAGAATATTGCGCGGGTCGGTCTGAATATGCGGATTTCCATCTGGGTGCACATCACCTTCCGATCGATCTAAGCGCTGCGGTAGATCTTTCATTTTTACATGATTGCTTGCTTCAAAATAACCAGGCGTACCTGGCTGTACACGGGCGTTAGAGCCTCGTTGTATCAAGATCGGCAGCCAACCTATTTCCAACTCGGCTCCGGTGCATACCACAAGATCCGCCTTACGTATTCGCGAAATCAAGCTGGGACGGGCTTGAACGTGATGTGGATCTTGCTGAGCGGTCGTTGCTGTAAAGACATTTACATTGTTTCGTCCTAGCTCTGAAGCTAAAGCACCCCACTCAGGTTCGCAGGCAAACACGTTTAATTCTGCATGAGCCAATGGGGAAAGACCCACACAGGCCAAAACGGCTAATATCAGTTTACGCATCATGTTCCTCCTTAAAATTTATGAGCACCATGAGCACCGAGCGCCATGGTGTACTGTAGGAAAACGGCGTTATGGTGTTCAGTACTCGATTCATCCCGATTGAATTGCAGTCGCAAACGACTAAATTCACTATTGGCATAATCAACCATGATACTGCTCCGACGCGGGTCGCTATCCTCAGGATCAAGTTCAGTGCCAACGAAATCTATACCGGGATTATCTGAAGAAACCTGGCCATAACGGGCTCCTACCCGCCATGAATGCGCGAACTGATAGATAGCCTGGGCATACCAGCCATCTTGTTTACGATCAATATCACCGAACCCTTCATAGTTCCCTATCTCATCTCCCCACAGGTATTCCATTTGAAATTTGAAACTCTGTTCGTAAGGGTTACCATTGGGGGACCATTTCCAGACCAGATCCGCAATGTTCATCGCATTGTCTCCGGAAAAGCTCGTATCGCCAAGTTCCCACTCACTAACCCGCTCACGGCTATTCGTATCAAGATGGGACAGTCCAGCCTGCCAAGAATGATTAAACCCGACATCGCCACCGACATGAGCATAAAGGGTATAAGCCCCCACGCCATGATGCGCCGCGCCGCCAGCCGGCATACTTTCTCCGCGAAAGGCTTCAGTCCCAAATTCGAGAAAAAAAGGCGTTGGCGCCAACCAGGTGACTCGTAGCCCATCATCGGCGAATTGATTACCAAAAATCGCCCGATAAACAAGTGGCGCATCAACGAAATCCCATACATGACTGTGTTGATCGTTCAGGTAACCAATGCCGGATTTAAAACGCCCGAAGCGCACGGTTAAACCAGCGGGTAGGGTCAGCGTGTTCAAATAAGCTTCTTCAATTTCAGCTTCATTTTCCGGCGTTAAGGCGACAGTGAATTGACCATAAAACACATTATCCACGTTGGCGAAAATCGACATTTCAGATTCACCAAGTGATAGCCCCTCTTCTCCAGGACCTGCTTCTTCACCGAGAGTAAATCCTGGAATGCTGTAATTCTCGGGATTTTTATCAAAGTATCCAGCCTGCCCAGAAAGAATCAGTGAAACAGCGGGATTGAAAACGTTAACGGCTTGTGATTTTTTTGTCGTCGTGGGCGCCGTTTCCAACGTATCCACCTTTCTTTTTAACGCATCAATTTGTTGTTTGAGTTGCTCATAATCGGTCGAATCTGCGATAGCGATTACAGGTAACGGTAACATTACAGACGTGCAGAAAGCTGCCATAGCATAGCGTAAGTTCATAAAAACCCCCTTAGCGTACACGACGAGCACGCGCGTATTTTCAATACACAACCAAACGTCGCCTACGGTGATTAATCAATATGGATTTTTTAAAAAAATTTAATAAAATGCAGTGGTGGAGCGCGTATTAGAAAATGATATGTGAAGGTGATTGGAAGAGCGTTTATCAGGATGGGGCTATCGATAAACCCTAAACCAGACGGGAGGATGGTATGATGAACGGTCGGGATCGTACTGCTATTGCTTTGCGTTAGCTGTGCAAGCTGACAGTGGTCATCCAGCAAGTTGGCATGACATGCATCATGAAATGCAACCACTG
>JARRRL010000140.1:19286-20798 GCA_037380725.1 Gammaproteobacteria bacterium
GCAGCGTTGATTCTTGATTGTTGCTACCGTTAAAGTCATTGATTTTCTTTTTTTACATACTTGTCATTGGCAATACTGCAGACAGCTTTATGACGCTATCACCCCGTCATCACTGAGTTCGTAATGAGCGCTTATGGTTTTCCCCAGATCAATAAATAGACAACATCTGCGACCGACTCACCGCGAACACCATGCACGATATCAATTCTACCATAACTTCCATAAGTACGTTTCCTCAATAATTTTGGGTTCGTGATCGAATTATCACAGAAATTAGCTATGGATCATACGGTTTTCTACCTCAACACTGTCCAAAAGTATTGCCCCTAGACAGGTTAAATATTACCCAACCAGTAAGCACAATGCAGATTCAAGATCATCAAATTTTTCAGCATCTTAGTAATCGCATAAGATGACTAAAAAAATAGACACACACCGATTTTCCGCCCTCCCCCCTCCCCGAAATGAAATGAAGTGAAGTGAAGTGAAGTGAAGTGAAGTGAAGTGAAGTGAATATTTCAAATCGCGGCGGAAATCAACGGTGTTCGAAAGGAGGTTAACACTAGAAATATAAGAGAGGTAACCATGAATATGGATAACGTCAGAATATATATTATACAATATATCCAGCTAAAAAGTCCGCCAGAGCATCGGCGTTATATCAAATACCCACGCATAATACGCTCCACTTCCTCTAACTCTTGACGCAATTGTTCTACTAAAACATCAGCACCATCCACACTTCCAGAACGACCTAAGGCTTCCAACTCCTGACACAATGTATACAAATGTGGCGCTCCGATGTTCCCCGAACTGCCTTTAAAACTGTGTGCCACCTGCCTCAACTCTTCCGCTGCCGCCTGCTGAAGCGCTTCCTGCAAGGCTAATACCCGATTAAGGGAATCATCCATAAACGTTTCCAGCAATACGTGAAAGTCCTCTCCCATTACATCTTGCAGCTCGGCCACTACATTTTCATCAACGTGAACTTGAGTCATGCTCCATCTCCCTTTCACATGCTTTTCATCATTAAATGTGTTTCTTTCCTACCAAACCAGCCCTACCAAACCGGCCCTACCAAACAAAATGCGCCTCAACGATGTTTCCCACACCACAATAACGCACCGATTCACACATGGTTAACAACAGCGGTATACCTCGCCCACAATACCCCTCAGTTTTGTGTTCGATTTTTCCCGAATTGACTGCTTTTTTATAATCAAAACCGCCACCGGAATCTTCCAAACGCATGATCAAACGCCCTCCAGAAAGCATGGGCTCACACGTGAGCGTAATAATCACATGCCCTTCTTGAAGATTTCTAAGCGCTTCATCACGCTTGCAGTAATACTGCGCGAAACCCGAGGTGGAGTGTTTCAATGACGACGACAGGCCCAATAAACCATGCTCCAGCGCATTGGAATACAGCTCCGCTAAAATGGTGTATAGTTTGCCACTGTGAACGCGCAAACCCGGCACTTCACGAAAAAAATGTGTCAAAAAAGCCAAAGG
>JARRRL010000141.1:0-7732 GCA_037380725.1 Gammaproteobacteria bacterium
CGCTGCCGCTGCTGCTGCCGCTGTACTCTATTACTGCCAACAAATGCAACGCGCCGACCTGAAACACATCGACACGCTGCATTTCGAATGCCAAAGCGCTTACCTCGGTCTGGACAACCAAACCCTCAAGAACCTGGAGATTCTGCACACCCTCAACGGTCGCTTTGAACACTCCTTGGCCTGGGTGCTCGATCAGTGCAAGACCCCGATGGGCAGCCGCCAACTACGACATTGGTTATTACGCCCCCTGCGTGATCAAGATCAACTGCAACGCCGCTACGAAGCCGTGAGTGAATTGCAAGCCGGTTTTTGCTTCGAGACTTTTCAAACCGAATTACGTAAAATTGGCGATCTCGAACGCGTTCTAGCGCGGATTTATCTGGGCTCCGCACGTCCTCGCGATCTGATTCGCCTGCGACAAGCCCTGGCCACTTTACCCGCCATTCAAAACGCCATGACCACGCTGCAAACGCCCTTATTGATCGCACTGCGTGACAACATTCACACATTCGAAACCTTGTGCGATCTACTGGAACGCGCGGTGATCGATGACCCACCTCTTACCATTCGAGACGGTGGCGTCATCCGTGACGGATTCGACGATGCTTTAGATGAATGTCGCCGCTTGAGCCAAAACCACGACACCTTCCTCACTGAATTAGAAACGCAGGAACGCGCTCAATCGGGCATCTCCACGCTGAAAGTGGGCTACAACCGCGTACACGGTTTTTACATCGAAATCAGTAAAGGGCAAGCCGAACGCGCACCCAGTCATTACATTCGGCGTCAAACCTTAAAAAATGCCGAGCGCTATGTCACCCCCGAACTGAAAGCGTTCGAAGAAAAAGTGCTGAGCGCGCGCGCACAATCCCTCAGCCAAGAAAAACAATTGTACGACGGTTTGCTGATTGCCATCAGTCAAGAACAAGAAGCTTTACAGAAAACCACTATCGCGCTAGCCAGTTTAGATATCCTGGTCAATTTCGCCGATCGCGCCGATCGATTGCAGTGGTCCAAGCCGCAGTTAAGCTCCGAACCATGCCTCGACATACAAGCGGGTCGTCATCCCGTGGTGGAAGCCGTGCTGAACACCCCCTTTGTCGCCAACGATCTTCAGCTCAACACCCATGCACGAATGCTGTTGATCACGGGTCCCAATATGGGGGGTAAATCCACGTACATGCGCCAAACCGCATTGATTACTTTATTAGCTCATATTGGCAGTTTTGTGCCCGCTGACCAAGCCAAAATCGGCCCCATCGATCGCATTTTTACGCGCATCGGCTCGGCGGACGATCTCGCGGGTGGCCAATCCACTTTTATGGTCGAAATGACGGAAACCGCAACCATCCTGCGAAACGCCACCGCACACAGTTTGGTGTTGATGGACGAAATTGGTCGCGGCACCAGCACCTTTGATGGTTTGTCTCTGGCCTTCGCCGTAGCAGAATACTTGGCGGAGCACGTCAAAGCGTTTACTTTATTTGCCACTCATTACTTTGAATTGACGCACCTCCCTGACAAGCACCCCAACGTCCTCAACGTCCATTTGTCCGCGCAAGAACACGGTCAAGACATTGTCTTCTTGCACCACGTTAAACCGGGCGCGGCCAACCAAAGCTATGGCCTTGCCGTCGCGCGTTTGGCTGGCATTCCACAACGCGTCGTCGATCAAGCACGGAACAAATTGACAAGCCTGGAAAATGGATCAGCGCTTCACGACACACCGGTAACAGCATCACCGATAAAGGCATCACCGATGACGGAATCACAGCCAACACCCGCCACAGCACCGCCCCCCCTGCCAGCTCCGCAGCCGGCTCCCAAACACGCCCTCACTCAAGATCTGTTTGAGCAGGAGCCCAATTGGGATCCCGTGGCTAAGCTGTTGGCTAAAATTGACCCCGACCGCACCACGCCACTGGATGCCCTCTCTCACTTGTACCGTTTGAAAAAAACCGTGGCACGCCTAAAGTAAACAGATCAACTCAACACGCAACTAAAAACTCGATTCAACACCCAATCCAACTTCGCCAAACAATACAACATCGCTAAACAATACAACATAGCTAAACAAGCAGATAAGGCCACCGAAACGACATGACGAACATTGACTTAAGCTGGATTAAAACGCGTCCACTTGCACGCTTCATTGCTTACGATGTGGACTGTTACAAACTATTTTCATACCTTAAAACGAAATATGAAAATTGTTTTCTCTTTGAATCGTTGGCCATCCCGCGACACCAGGATCGATACCTGTCTATAGGATTTGACGCGCCACTTATTTTTTCCGCCAGCGGAAACCAACTCCGCATCACAGGCACAAGCGAAACCATCGCCAATACCGTCACCAACACCAACACCAACACCAACACCAACACCAACACCAACACCAACACCAACACCAAGGGACAATCGCAAACATCGATTGTTTTCGAAACCGAAAATCCCTACGAAACGCTCAAACACGCCTGCCATTTTAACAGCGACGCCCCCACACACGCCGGTGGTCTCGTCGGGTATTTTTGCCACGAATCCGTCAACTATTTTGAACCCAGTCTCGCACTGAAAGAACACCCCGATTTTTCCAATTTCAAAATGGGCTTGTTTACCGATAGCCTGGTCTACGACACCACCAGCGGCACACTGACCTATTATTCATTCGACCAAGACAGAAGCCAATTAGTCAAAAAACTGCTGGACGAATCTTTAACATTCGACATTCCGACCAGTTTGGAATCGGCCACCTTTGAAGGACACAGCGAAACCAAAAGTGAATTCATCGAAGCCGTTGAACGCACCAAAGAAAAAATCTCACAAGGATTCTCTTTTCAATCCGAAGTTGGATTCAAATCGTTTTACAAACTCAAAGGTGATAAAAACGCGATATACCAAAAACTGAGACAGATTAACCCCAGTCCCTACATGTATTACCTCCAGTTTGGTGACGAAGAACTCTTTGGCGCGAGTCCAGAAATCTTAATCAGTTGCAAACAAAACCGTGTTCTCACAACACCAACCGCTGGCACCACCGTACGCGGCAAGACCGACCGAGAAGATACACTGCTGGCGCGATCACTCTTGGAAGACCCCAAAGAAATTGCCGAACACAACATGCTGGTGGATTTGCATCGCAACGATTTGTCCACAATTTGCGATCCCGGATCGGTCAAAATATCGGATCTCATGTATATCATTAAATTCTCTCACGTGCAGCACATCGTCTCCAATGTGGTCGGCACGCTCAGTAAAGGTAAAAACGCGTTCGACGTCTTAGCGTGTATTTTGCCTGGCGGCGTTGTCACCGGCGCACCCAAGATTGAAACCATTAAAATCATCAATACCAACGAGAACACACCTCGCGGTCCATACGGCGGCGCAGTGGGTCGATTCAGCTTTAACGGAGACACCGACTTTTGCCTCCCCATTCGAAGCATCTTTTGTATCGCCGACGCCTGCTTCGTTCAAACGTCTGCTGGCATTGTGTATGACTCCATCCCAGAAAAAGAATACCAAGAGGTCAAAAACAAACTCGCCGCCATGGAACAAACCCTCAATGAACTGGGAGCACGACAATGACCAAGCGCATACTGCTCATCAACAACTACGACTCCTTTACGTTCAATTTACAACACCTTATCTTGGAAGTGTCGAACGCGTACACACTGGATGTGAAACGCAATGACGAGCCGTTTTTGACTGATCTCGAATCCGGCGTCTACGACGGTGTTGTCATTGGTCCCGGACCTGGCTCACCACTGGACGACGACTATTTTGGACACAATAAAACTGTAATCCAATCGTTTGGTACACAAGGCTTACCCATCTTAGGGATCTGTTTAGGCTTTCAAGGCATATACAACTGCTTCGGTGGAGCACTTCAAGTCGCCAAGATACCCATGCATGGCAAGACCAGCGCGCTCCATATTCAACACAATGGCACCATTTTGAAATCCATAAAAACCGGTGTGAACGTCATGCGATACCACTCCCTCATTGCCGATGTCCATCTCGGCATCCCCGATTGTCTGTTACCATTGGCCTACGCCGACGATGCACGTTCCAATCACATCAACGGAGCGGAACTGATGGCGATTGAACATGTGGAGCACCCCATTTATGGTCTCCAGTTTCACCCTGAGTCCTTTGCCACAGAACAGCGAACACATTACATCACAAACTTTCTGAGCTGTTGCTAGAACACGACCAAGCTCACCAAATCCACTCCTCAGATTGCCACATCAGAAGGAAATGGTTAGACTGTGCGCCGGACTCTGAATGACCCGTAGTGTTAAGCAATTGTGTAAGCAATTCGACCCTCTCCAGCGCCCAATGGCCGCACCGGAGTAGTTCAAGGTCGAGATTGGTTTCCGACACTTTTTAGAAGAATCTTTTTAGAAGAAAATAGAGGACATCATGACTTTTGTTGTCACTGAAAACTGCATAAAATGCAAACACACCGACTGCGTGGAGGTGTGTCCCGTTGATTGTTTTTATGAAGGACCAAACTTCCTGGTCATACACCCTGACGAATGTATCGATTGCGCTCTGTGTGAACCAGAATGTCCAGTCGATGCTATTTTTGCTGAGGATGAAATTCCAGAAGGCCAAGAAGCGTTCCTTGAAATCAACGCCGAACTTGCCGAAACCTGGCCAAACATTACCGAGAAAAAAGACGCTCTGGATGATGCCGCAGACTGGGATGGCGTTGAAGGTAAACTTCAGTATCTGATTCGAGAAGCGGAGTAAGCACGCGCGACAACCGTGTCTCACCTTGACGTCAACATCATGTTGACGTCAACAAAGGCTGAACCACCGCCATCACACGCTGAAATACCTCATCGATGCTGAGCGTCGTGCTATCGATCATGACTGCATCGTCTGCGGGTTTCAGCGGAGCCGTTGCCCGATTCATGTCCTGCGCATCCCGTGCTTCTATTTGAGTACGAATGTCCTCGGGGTCTGCGGGCAGCTGTTTCTCCCAAAGCTGTTGAACGCGTCGGTCCACACGCGCTTGCACCGAAGCCGTTAGATACACTTTGGCTCTGGCGGTAGGAAACACCACCGTACCCATGTCTCGCCCATCGGCTACCAAGCCCGGAAACTGACAAAAATCACGCTGACGATCCAACAGCTTTTCACGCACCGGTGCCAATGCCGCCACCTGCGACGCTGCTTTAGCCACCGATTCTGTACGCAACGCCGATGTCACCCATTCCCCATCTAAACAAACCGGCACAGGAAGCATGCCATGGCTGTCAAAGGAAAGCGTCATCTCGACTGCTGAAGCACACAAACCCGCCACATCGTCCAACGCCACGCCATCACGTAATGCACGATACGCCAGCACACGATAAATCGCCCCACTGTCCAGTAAATGCCACCCTAAGTGCGACGCCACACGCTGCGCCACCGTGCCTTTACCCGAACCACTGGGACCATCGATCGTCAGCACAGGGGCCACCCCACCGGTCTCACCGACGCCTGGCGTTTTCGCAGAATTTTTAGTTATTTCATTGTTTATAATATCTTTGTTTGTCATAGCTTTGTTTGTCAACTCATGTCTATCTAGACTACAATACTGTCCGTACTTGCTCTTCTATGCGCATACCCACCGTACGCGCCAACGCCGCAAAGCCCGGAAACGACGTAGCCACCGCGTCACAGCCCCGAATCAGAATCGGAGCGGTCGCGCGCAGCGCTGCCACCGCAAACGCCATGGCAATACGATGATCGTGGTGCGTCTCAATCACACCCCCCCGCATCACCTGCCCACCTTCAATCACAATGCCATCTGGCGTCACCTGTGTTTTCACCCCCAAGCGCGCTAAACCATCCGCCATCACTTGAATACGATCACTTTCTTTTACACGCAACTCTTCAGCACCCGTCAACACCGTTTGGCCTTCCGCACACACGGCGGCAATAAACAACACGGGAAATTCATCGATCGCTAAGGGCACCAGATCTTTCGGAATGCAAATGCCTTTCAACGCCGCGCCACGCACCCGCAGATCCGCAACGGGTTCACCGCCCAGCGTGCGCTCATTTTCCAGGGTAATATCAGCCCCCATCTGCTTCAAGATGGACAAAATACCCGTTCGCGTGGGATTTAAACCCACGGCTTGCAGGGTTAAATCACTGCCGGGCACAATGCTGGCCGCCACCAAAAAGAAAGCCGCAGAAGAAATATCAGCCGGCACGGTAATGGACGTACCCGTCAAGGTTTGACCGCCTTGAAGTCGAATGCAATTGCCATCTCGGGCCACCTGTACCCCAAAAGCCGATAACATGCGCTCGGTGTGATCCCGCGTTGGTGCCGGTTCGGAAACCGACGTTTCGCCTTCCGCGTACAAGCCAGCCAGCAAGATGGCGGATTTTACTTGCGCACTGGGCATCGGCAAATCGTAATGAATACCCTTTAACGCTCGCCCCGCTCGAGCACGACCTCGCACATGAACCGGCGGCGTACCCGCTTCACTGGTTTCCAACACCGCACCCATTTGCATTAACGGATCGGTCACACGCCGCATGGGTCGGCTATTCAAAGACACATCGCCCAGTAAGGTCACATCGAAGGACTGACCCGCCAACAGCCCCGATAACAAACGGATAGACGTCCCCGAATTCCCCATATCCAATACCGAGGTCGGCGCTTGCAAACCGTGTAAGCCCACACCGTGCACCGTAACTTCTATTGTGATGGGCCGTGACACCTGCGTACGCATCCCTCGCTGTTGCAATACCTGGGTAAACTCTTGCCGCGCCTCACGCGCTCGCGCCAAACTTGCACGCACGACAGCACCGTTACCGTCCGCCAAATTGGAGAGCAAATGGGTCAAACCAACCTGAAATTTTTCGACGCTGATCTCCAATGCCGCTTGATTAGCCACAAAAATATCGTGCCACATGGACACATCGCTGGCCGCAATGCGCGTAAAATCGCGAAAACCACCTGCCGCATACTGAAAAATTTGTCGCGAATGCGCACTCCCCGCCAAGGCATCCACCATGGCAAAGGCCACCAAATGGGGTAAGTGACTCGTTTCAGCCAACACGCGATCATGATCCATCATGGACATGATCGACACACGCGCCCCCACCGCTTCCCACAAACGCACCACCAAGGCCACGGCATGGGGCGCTGAATCCGGCATGGGTGTAACAATGGAAGGATGATTCACAAATAAATCCATATCCGATGCGCGCACACCACTTTTTTCTGAACCCGCAATGGGGTGCGCCGGCACAACACGGGGCAGCGGTTCGGACCACACCGCACGCGCCGCTTCCACAACACACGTCTTAACGCTGCCCACATCAGTAATAATGGGCCATGACGCGCCGGCTTCAATATAGCTGGCGATCAGCTCAAAGAGCGCTTGATAAGTACTCAAGGGGGTGCAGATTACAATGATATCGGCCTGATACACCGCCGGTTCCAGATCAATAAACCCTCGATCCAACACACCCAGTGACTGCGCTTGCGCGATCGTTTCCGCATGCCGAGCGTATCCCAATACCTCACGACACGCTTTGCGCTGTTTGAGCGCTTTCGCCAACGAACCACCGATCAAACCAATCGCAACCGCACCAGCAGTGGTAACAGAAGCACAAGGAGCGGTGATCGCAACCAATCCAGCTAAAGCACCATTCAACGCCATCGACAAGTCTGGTTTCTTGAACCAAATCCAAGTCAGGAAAGTCGCAGCAACTGCACCCGCAGAGG
>JARRRL010000142.1:0-7850 GCA_037380725.1 Gammaproteobacteria bacterium
CGTTGCTAACGTCGAGGGGATGACGGCTGACTAGCGCTTGGCAGTGTTCGTGATGAAATGAAAATTAACAATAATTATAGATCAACTTTCTATGAGCTTCATCCTTGATGGTGGCCACCAGCTCTGCACTTTACTCTAGGGCCTTGAGCCCAAGTCCAAGTATGGGCTCAGGCATTCTCCCCTATTTTTCGCAAATCACGACATCTCTTTTTGCCCTGCCCTTTGCGGTACAAAATATAGACAAGCAACCATGAGAAGCACAAATATTACCGACAAGGTAATGTCGTTAATATTTAGCCCGCCGCTTGAAACCGGTTTATCCAAAGAATTAGCCAACGTCGCGCCAAGTGGACGCGTTAATATGAATGCCGCCCAGAACAAGGTAGTATGTGAAACCTTAGTCTTGTAATAGAGACCGCCAATCGCAACTAAAACAGCAGCAATAAGCAGCGCACTGCCATTATAACCAAGGAAAGTACTATCGGCCATCCAGTCACCCAATGCTGTTCCAAGGGTTTGGGAAAACATAATGGTTGACCAATAGAAAATTTCTGCCTTTGGTTTTACCACAGTATTAATGTTTATCGATCCAAGCGATTGATGCCAGATTGCTAAAGTCAGCATAACGAGCGCAAACAGTAAGAGTGATCCACCTAAATAACCTATCCCTATAGATCGGGTTACAAAGTCGGCTAATGTTGTCCCTGCGAGAGTCGTTAAAGTGATGGTCCCCCAATAAAGTGCAGGTTTGAACGAAACAATGAGAGGTACACCAAATATAATAGTCGCAATAAAGTATCCCATTTCTAAGGTTCTTGATACCGCATTTCCGCCGACTTCGCCCAGGGTTGTCGCAATTATTTTTATCACCCAAAAGCCGATCGTAATTTCAGGCACTTTGCTTAACACAATTTTAGTGATTTTTTTCTTCATGCAAATCTCCCATTCGCACAAGTTTCCTAAAAGATATTTTTTCTCTTTTACTCTGCCAATGCTTTACACTGTCTTTGTCTTTGTAATTTTTTATCTTGATTATGCATCAACCAAGACTGACGCATAATCACCGATTCAGCATCAAGGAAACATAATGCAAACATCAAAATTTTCGTTAAAAATTTTTTAGACAACCTGAAGACGATCAATTACTGAAAAAGATGCCTCTCTTTTCCGTAGACCTTCGATACCGCATTGACACTCGCAGTATATTTATTCCGAAGTTAACTTGAAAAGGCATGTTAGGGAAAAACGATCGGACATGGCTTCATCACACAGGCCGGCAACCAATCTGGTGATTGAGCGAAGCAGGGGAGGAAAAAACACCTAAATACATAACTAAGCATAGAGAACACCCCTTTAGATCTACCCATGATATTTATCATTACGCATTACGAGAATGACGACACTCGTAATACCATAAATACCATGAGCAACCCAAAGGGGCAAAGGTTTAACTCAGCTCAAACTGCTGATTATGATGTGATAAGACCAATACCATCTTGCTTAATTTTCGCAATGCGGATAATGGACGCTAAACTCCAATTTTTGTCATCCACGTTGTCTTCATCCGCATTCAACAAAGGGTCCTCATTGGGCGTCCAATCTGGATCAACATTAACCCAAGAATTGGGGTCACCTTTGAGTAGACCGGCGAATACCGCCGCCACCACCGTTGATCCCAAACGCCCCAAATGATTGCCGCCGCCATCTTGCGCTTCGCGTAAAATATAGTACCACAGCGAATCAGGTTCGCCTTTGTCTAATTTAATTCGCTCGATGTTGTATTTTTTTGCCATACAGGTTCCGGATGGCAATCCAAAACTAAATCCGCGTTTTAAGTTACGAAATGCTAAGACATTCAAAGGATCGCCGCTGGGCGCTTCGTGAAGGAAAGACAGCGCGTTAGACAACTTCGTATCGATTTTTCGCGCCATCTGTGGAAACGGCCCACGAGACGTGGTCATGGGTAAAAACCAATCCCATTGAATCATGTTCTGAGGTTTCATTGGTCTAAAACCACGTAAATCATCAGGATCATCGTTATTGCCCACATTGTCGAAAATCGGAGCAAATTTACCAAATCCTCGTCTTTCCGAATTAGTCTGATAAGAATTGCGCACCAAAGAATGACCAAACCGATAGGCGGCTACGGAAAATTCCACCGGCATAAACGGTTGTCTCTTCCAGTTATACACATCTTTTAGCCCAAGTCGCCATTTTTTACGCTTATCTCGAGTGGTTCCCAAATGTAAAGCGTGTTCCCGAACTCCCTTCATGACAATCCGATTGAGAAAATCATTCCAGACGATGTACTGGTACAACCACGTTAATGTCTTGCGAGCACTCTCAAACACTTCACTTTCAGGTATCTTGGCAGCGCGTGCACGGTCCACCAAGGTGTTATGCGCCAATAAAAACGCCAATTGTAACTGGCTGACCATGGTGTTCTCATCATTTCGCATGTCACCGATCAGTGCTCTATTCTCATAGCGCGGTAAATCGGGTAACGATGGGTCTTCACTGCTGGAGCCAATCGCCATTTTGGCTTTATCATTTTGATCATACAAATAAGGCTGATCATCTGGCCCTCGGCCATACAGATTATCCAGATCAAAGCGCGGCGTGCGAAAATTCAACAACCCGCTCGGGTCATTGCTGCGCATCAAAGACGATGCCGGATCAAAGGTGAGGTCGTGGTCGATAAACTGGCCAAAGTAAGTATAACCAGCAGGTATAGTAGAACTGAATTCAGTTTCTAATTTTTGAACTAAATTGTTATCGCTGGCAATTTCATCGGGCGTTTTACCGGGCAGTTCGATCATCAAACTGTTTGCAATTTCTAAGAAAAACGCGTCGATATCTTTTTCTCGAACACCCGGTGGTGACCACGCAGGTAAATGGGGGCAAATTCGACCAAATGGACCGTGATAAAACTCTGAACGCGGAGCTACGATATCAAACTTTCTTGTACGATGAGACATTTAATACTCCCTACTGTCCAACTTTACATTCTTACATGAACGATTATAGCGCTTTGATACTATATTTCCTTTTCTTGAGGCTATGTTTCTTGAGGCTATAATTGTCGCTTTACCTTTTTATAGAAAAACGCGCACTTAACTTACCACACTTATCTCGTCATCGGAATCATAAAATGAACCATAAATAATAACACCGAAAACATATCACTGTACGCGTATTCGCCTATAAAGCAGCTGGGTTTATACTAGCAGCGCAACAGACTCAGTTCTTCGATTAATGCCTATATTTTATCTGCGTTAAGTTACTTTACACATGGCGCAAGCTGTGCTAGAACTCGAATCGAGTGCTAATAAGAATTATTCCACTCCTCCCGCCCATCCAAAAACAGATTTCACTGCATTAAATGCTAATGCAAACAGAGGCACATTAGACAACAGGAAAAACACAAACCTCGCTTCAATCTTGTTGACGAGCGACTGAATCAAACTGTGCATCACGCGCAACACGACATATAACCAAGCAAAAATGAGATTCATGCCACCGCCCTCACCCATCAGCGTTACCGATATGGCCAAAGCATAAAATAATGTTGGTTGCTCCATGAGGTGGTTATAATTATCGGCTTTCCATCGCACCTTGGCTGGAAGCTTTGACATTTGCTCTCCACGCGGTGCGTTTGGATCAAGCTTTATCTTCATGGATCGCACTGCCGTTAGGCGGGTTACAAACATCCATGCACACATGACCAAAGACCACGCTACCAAGCTGACTACTGGACCCAGCATATCAAGACTCACATTCATACTCATACTCATATCCATTTATATTCAGAACCTATACCGCTTCAAAACCTATACCGTAGCGTAGACTCAGAAACAGACGCCGACGAACAGATAAGCACTCTAGTCAATTTAGAAGAAGACGTGACAGGATCGCTTGTAAACAAATAAGCAAAGTTGATACATTTGTAACGATGATGTCCTTTTGCACTAACGAACATCCTTGTTTAGCAAGTTACCACTTTAAGCAATGTGTGAATCGCGCGACAATATTAAGCTTACCCATCGCAAGCGGATTGACGCCAAACAAAGAGGAAGGTACTCACGATGTCAACAGAAGATCAGTCCAGCACAGTCCCACCACACGCTGCCCCATCATACAAAAAGCAAGCCCCAGTCCCTTTTACCTGGGAAGACCCCTTGTTGTTCAACGAGCAATTGAACACCGAAGAGCGTTTAGTGCGCGATAATGTTTACGCGTATTGTCAAGAAAAATTGGCACCGCGCATTCTGGAAGCCTACCGAAACGAAACCTTTGATCGTCAAATCATGACCGAATTCGGAGCCTTGGGTCTGCTGGGGTGCACTCTGCCCGAAGCGTATGGTGGTGCGGGTCTGAGCCATGTCTGTTATGGGCTTGTCAATCGGGAAGTCGAACGCGTCGATTCCGGTTTTCGTTCCGCGTTATCCGTCCAATCCTCGCTGGTCATGCACCCTATTTATGCTTATGGTTCTGAAGCGCAACGGCAGAAATACTTACCTACCTTAGCCACCGGTGAACGAGTGGGCTGCTTTGGTCTCACTGAACCCGATCACGGCTCCGATCCAGGATCCCTGACGACTCAGGCGGTTCGCGTGGACGGTGGTTACCTCTTAAATGGAACAAAAATGTGGATTACCAACGCTCCCATCGCCGACATAGCTATAGTATGGGCCAAATTGGATGGCGTGATTCGCGGTTTTCTGATCGAACGCGGAACCCCAGGTTATTCCACTCCCGTCATGAAGCATAAACTCAGCCTCAGAGCCTCCATCACGGGCGAAATCATACTGAATGACGTTCTGGTCCCCGAAGAAAATATATTGCCAAACGCCTCCGGCTTAGCCGGTCCTTTTGGGTGTTTAAACAAAGCGCGCTATGGCATCGCTTGGGGCGTCTTAGGTGCCGCTGAATTCTGTTGGCATGCCGCACGACAGTATGGCCTAAACCGAAAAGCCTTTGGTCGGCCATTGGCCCAAACCCAATTGTATCAACGCAAATTAGTGAACATGCAAACAGAAATCACACTCGGGCTGCTCGCCGCAAGACGGGTTGGACAATTGCTGGATGACAATCAGTGCGCTGCCGAAAATATTTCCTTGATCAAGCGCAACAATGTTGGAAAAGCTTTAGAAATCGCACGCATGGCGCGAGATATGCATGGTGCCAACGGTATCACTGACGAGTTTCATATCTTCCGCCATATGGCCAATCTGGAAACAGTAAATACTTACGAAGGCAGCCACGACATTCACACTCTGATTCTAGGCCGAGCGCAAACGGGACTCCAAGCGTTTTATTAAATGAACGGAGTTTCCTTATCATCTGCCCTCAACGCATTTATGTCTTTACCGCATATTTTGAATTCTGACCATAGCACCTCCCTGCGGACCTTGGTACTATTGTTTCTTGGTACTATTACCCAATTTAAAATTGCCTAGCTTAGACATCTGGTTCAAAAGTACAGCATTCGGAAGAATCAAAAGAAAAATTGCAAAGGAAAAGGAGAAGATCATCATGCTGGCTCACCTCTCACACGGTTTTCGATCCATCCAAGCCGCCCTACGTTCCATCTGGCCCCGCCGCTTAAGTGCTCGCTTAAACGCTCGCTGGAGCATCAGCTTGTTCGCCACTTGTGTAACTTACGGCGTTTACGGCCATCAAAGCGTGTTTGCTGATGAAATTGTGCTGGGCGCAGCCATTTCACTAACAGGAAAATATTCAACCAATGGTCAACATACTAAAAATGGATATGATCTGGCAATCAAACGCATTAACGCTGATGGCGGCATCGCCATTGAAGGTAAGCGCTATGACCTAAAAATTCAATATTATGATGATGAGTCCACACCCGTTCGTGGTGCACAACTGGCCGAACGGCTCATCAAGCAGGATGGCGTTAAATTCATGCTAGGCCCCTACAGCTCCGGTTTAACCACAGCCATTGCGCCTGTAACAGAAAAATACAACATCCCGATGGTAGAGGGCAACGGCGCTTCGGCATCGCTTTTTAACAATGGATACCGATATCTGTTTGCGGTGCTCTCCACCACGGAGCAATACCTGCAATCGGCTATTAACTTGGCGGCAGAGCAAGCGGAAAAAGCAGATCGTCCCGTCAGCTCAATGAAAATTGCTGGCGTTTTCGAAAACGACCCTTTTTCGCAAGACATTCGAGCAGGCGTGCTGAGCGATATAAAACGCCTGGGTATGAACATGATTATCGACGACAAACTGCCTCCAGACTTGAACGACATGTCCGCCTCCCTCACCAAAATCAAAGCCTTAAAACCGGATATGTTGGTGGTCTCCGGTCACGCCAAAGGCGCAGCCCTTGCCATTCGTCAACTGGCTGAAATGAAAATTGAAGTGCCCCTGCTGGCGCTCACACACTGCGATTCCGCTCAATTGGTAGAGAAATTCGACAAAATTGCTGAATACGCGTTCTGCGCCTCGCAATGGGATCGCCATTTGAGCTATCGCGACAAATGGTTTGGCTCAGCAAACGAATACGCCTCCCTGTTTGAAAAAGCGTTTAACTACGCCCCACCCTATCAAGCCGCCGAATCCAGCGCTGCCGTGCTGACCTTTGTTGACGCCTTCCAACGCGCGAATTCCCTGGACCCTACGGCAGTACGCGATGCCTTGGCGCATACCGATCTACAAACTTTCTATGGCAATATTAAATTCGACGAAACCGGCAAAAATATTGCTAAACCCATGGTGTTGTACCAAATTCAGAATGGAGAGTACAAAGTCGTTGCCCCCACACAGTGGGCGAACACCACACCCCGCTACCCGACACCACCGTGGAGCAAACGGTAAACGAAACTAAAAACAAGTAAGCAACAAGAAGGCGCTACGTGGACAATATACAAATACTGCTCCAAGCACCTATTTTAAATCTGCAACTGCTCATTGACGGTTTGCTCGTCGGCGCTATTTTTGCTCTGGCCGCTTACGGCATGGCGCTGGTGTGGGGCGTGATGAATATCATCAATTTGTCACAAGGTGAGTTCGTGATGTTGGGCGGTTTCGTGGCGGTGCAGCTCGCCGACAAGGGGATACACCCTTTGTACGGTATCCCCGTGGCGGCAATCGTGCTCTTTGTCTTGGGTTGGCTGCTCTATCGCGTCGTGATTCATCGCGTTGTCGATCGGGATTTATTTATTTCCATACTGGCCACTTTTGGTATCAGTATTTTGCTGCAACAACTGGCCAATCAAATTTTTGGCGCTGATGTGCGCACCGCCAAAGGGGAATTCAGAACCTTGTTCTTTTTTGATGACATGGTCACCATCAGCAGCATTAAGTTACTGGCATTTGGACTGGCGCTGTTTGTGGGGGCGCGTTGGTGGCTATGACCTGGGTAATTCACCCTTATCTGGGACTGTCCTACACAATCCGATCATTTGTGATTGTCATTACCGCAGGCTTGGGCAATTTACTGGGTGTCATTATCGCCAGTATCGGCTTAGGTGCCACCGAAAGCTTTGCGGGGTTTATTCTCGGTGTGGAATACCAGTCCGCATTTGTCTTTTCATTGCTGGTGCTGATTTTAGTGGTCCGTCATCATTTGCTCGCTCGTAAGCGCCAATGTTTACGTTAGTGTTTACAGAAAGGTTTACGGTAACGATCAACGGCTACCATTTATTTGTTTTCAGTGCGCAAAAAATACTATGATCGATTTTAGAAAAATAAACAAAGAATGGATGCTCATCATCACGATCGCTGTGATGGCATTGATTGTGCCCGCACTTTTACCTCATTTTCTGACTCAATTTGCTTTCCTGTGGATGATGGTGGTGTTCGCCTTGACCTGGGACTTGCTG
>JARRRL010000143.1:0-6556 GCA_037380725.1 Gammaproteobacteria bacterium
ATGCTGAGGCCCAAGGTGTGGTGTGGACAGACATAATCCGGTGTTTGGGACCTGGGATGGCGGGTTTGGTTTTTTGTTGTTATGGGATCAGCGATGGGATCAGTCATGGGATCAACACCTGTGGTGGTAAAACGTGGATGCCCCAGTGCGCCATGGTTTTTTGCGTTTGCTTTTCCACGACGCGATCCACGCGTTGTAGGGCGCTCATTGCTTCGGCTTCCGTGGTTAACGGCATGAGCACTGAGAGGGCGGGTAACGGGGGCGATTGGTTGGTGTGGCTGTGTGGCGTGTCGAAATGCGTGTGTAACCACCGTGTGTCCATGTCACGAAATACGGTGGCGAGGCGCGATAAATCGAGTTGGTTTGGGTCGTTCGAGCCGAGTAAGGTGACGATACACGCTTGCGACCCACACTGTTTGGCTTGCTGTTGGGCGCGTTGGGTTTTTGCTAAAAATAACGCTTTTTGGTGTTGATGTAACACGGTGCTGACGTACTGATCGCTTAACAGATCCGCGCACTGGTGGGATAAAACGGTTAACAATGTTAAATGCTCGGCGTTTAACGCAAAAAAACGGATTGACTCGGCAACCAGGATGGCATGTAACACGCCGGATGAATCCACAAAAGGAATACACAATTGGTATCGCGTTTGGTTCGAGAGGGTTTGGGCGTTCACAAACTGCAGCTCTTGGGTTGTCAGAGCTTGCTGTAACATGGGGTCTGTGCGTTCCAATTGGTGCCCCACGCCGAGGGTACGCTGTGGCCGCAGTGTCTCGTGGTGTGTATCGCGCACGATTTCGTATAAGCCCGCGCATTGGAGTGCCCCGTGTTCGGCGAACAAGTCCAAAATGGTGTCACCCAGACTGGATAATCGAGGGGGAGGTATTTCGGCGGCGCGGGTTTTGAGGTCGCGTATCGTACCGCGTAAATGCGGAACGACGTCGTGTTCACTGTTGACCAGTGCGTCGTGAGAGGCTTTGAGTAATTGGTAATTGCGTGAGTAGTGTTCCAGTCTTTGTTTTGTTTTGTTCCATTGGTGGCGGTCGTGATTGGCGCGCTGATACCAAAAACGGCGACACTCCCCCGCCGCGATTAACCACAATAAAGCGGGCAAGGTGGCGGCGAGCTGGAGCGATGCCGGGTTGGGTAAGTTGAAACGGATGGCGAGCAAGGTGATGACGCCACTGATGAGCCCACAGTGGGTGCCGTGAAAAATAGACAACACCAGTGGGATAGATAAAACCCACAATAAGGCAGACGCTGTGCGCACATCGGGTTGCGCCACAGCGTAAGACCAGAGCGTGATGCCGGTGACATTGATGGCCGTGGCCGCCACGGTTTCCCACACAGCCTGTCGAGGCCACCAGGTGTGTGCGCTGATGTTAGTACGGTTCAAAATGAATGCCCTCAATGAGCTGTTTCAGGACGTCTTGTGCTAAAGCGCTTATGTTTTTGTATCCCAATCCGACACGACTGCCGGTGGCGCGCCACAAAATGGTATCGGGGGTTTCCGCGTGGCTTAACCATAAAGTGATGGATACGGAGGGATCACCGGAAACGCCTTTGCTGTAGCCCCATTCGTTGACGGAGCCGGAGAGGATGTAATCGGCGTGACGTTGAGCCAGCCTGTGCTGAGTGGCTTTTTCTCGTTGTGTTGAATCGAGAATGTCCTCCAGTGCGAGTGAGGTTTGTCGTGGTGGCGCGACGGTGGGAATGCCTTGCTTCAGCAGCTGTGTTAGCAAAGCTTGTTCGGTTTTGTCTGCGGCTAAAGGGGTTTGGCTGAAGTTTTTGAGTGGGACTACGGCAATGGGTTTCCGGGTGTGAATCGGTGGACTGTCCGGCACCACAAATGTGGCGCAGGCGGCGAGTGCCGTGAGTGCAATCAGCATCCCTGCAAGCTTGGTCAGCTTGAGTCTGGCCTGTCTGAATAAAAGAAAAGCGGGCATGATGAGGCGTTACTCCATTAATTGTTTAAATCCCAATTCGAACCACTGGGATTGAGACATGAGGGGGGTTAAGGCGGAAAAACCGTAGTTCACTTCGAGATAGCGTTGCGGACCGATGCGCCAGCGCCACCAATCGCTGATACTCAAGCCCGTTCGATGCGTGTGCCCTTCGTATCCAATACGGACGTCCAGCAGGTGTTCGACGGGGTGACTGAAGGGGTGTATGCCGCGAAGTCCCCATCGCAGACCTACGCTGGTTTGCTCGGCGTCATGGAGGAACAAGTCGCTCGTGTACAGCGGGTAGCCCAATCGCTGACTGGCGATGAGCAGCGGGTCGGTGGATTCGGGGTCCGAAAAATCATATTGATACCAGGTTAAATACGCTTGTAGGATGTTGTCACCGCGCAGGAAGTCGCTGTTGATTTCGCCGTGTTGAGTGGTAGCGTTTCCCAGAGCATCAGCAAAAATGGATTCGATGTGGTCGTAACGTCCGCCGAAAATGGTGGCGATCAAATCGTTGTGCTGCGTGTGGACTGAAAAGCCCATGCTGTTACGTCGAGTTAGAAAATCCACTTGATCGTTATACTCGGACGGCGCGCGCCATTGGCTTTCGAATTGCCAGGTGTTGCGCGTGTTTCCATATTGCGCGGTGCCGGTGGCGAATAGACGGGCTCCCCAGAATGAATCACCCAAAACACTTTGACGCGTTAGGACGGTTTCGAGCCGCTGTTTGCCCATCAACCAGCGTTGCCCTATCGTCAATTGCCGCGATGTGCGTTCTGGATCGGTGAACTGAGCGAGGTGGTCTGTATGGCTAGGCGCTTCTTCGGATTCGAGACCAAAGTACCACGCGCCAAACGGTGCGGGGTATTGCCAGAATGCGCTGAAGGTCTGTCCCGCTTCCGTATCACGGTGTGTGTTGATGCGCCAATGTGTTGACCAGAAAGGAGCTTGAGCATCGTATTGCGTTAGGTACAGCGCTCGCAGATAGGCGTGATCGCTGTCGACGGAAGGGTCTGAGGCGGTGTCGTGTGTGGGGCGCTTTGTTAGAGAGCGTGTGCGCTTGGGCGCTGGGGTTTTGAGTTGCGCGCTGCCATACAACCAGGCTTGATGAGGGTGTTCGGCGAGCAGCAAGGCGTGGTAGTGAGCGCCGTGGTGACGATTGAGGCCGGGCGTGGACAATAAGTCGCTCGTGTCTACGGTCGGATTCACTTCCGCAAGCGCCAGGTTTTGCCACGGTTCCAGATTGAGCGGGTTGGATCTGCTGAGGCCGAGATTGCGCCATTGGGAGGCGGCGTAATAGTCGTAATTTTGCAGCAGTCGGTCAACGAGTTGCACGTATGTCTGATGCAGGGGCTTGTCGCTGGCCTGTGAGGTGCGCCGATTATCCGAAGCGGTTTCGTGCGCGTGTTGTGGCGTTTGTTGCGGGTGTTCTTGCATTTGTTGCTGTAAATGTTGCTGTAAATGGCGTGTTGAGAATTGTTGTCCGACGAGACTGTCTAGAAGTGCCATCGACATTTCTGACCAATCATCAGAGCCAGGTGTCGTGAGTTGTTCGAGCAGATAGTGTTTGAGTTGATGACTGCGGTCCACCAAACCCACGCGGGCATACAATACTGCTAATCGGTACACCGGCCAGCTTTGCTGAGCCCACTGCGCACGACGGTTTTCGTCGAGGAGGCGTTGGTACCAATAAATAGCGGCGTGAGGACGATTGAGCCGATCGGCTGCTTCGGCCATGAGGGCGTGCAATGTCGTGGGTACGGTATCGGGTGATTGGTGATGGTGCTCAAAGAGGCGCGCGATTTCGTCGGTCAGGTTGAGCGATAAAGCGTGACTGAATTGCAGGTATTGGCGCTCAGGATCGCGGGGTATCGAGCGCGAGGCTTTGGCGAGTGCCTCAGCGGCGGCATTTGGGTTTTGGCGCTGGGTGTACAGTTGCGCTGTATAGAGCCATAAGTCGGGCGACTCATCGAGTACGTGGTCGGTTTGCGCGGTGCGTACCGCTTCAGCCAGGAGCTCGTCGTTATGGGTGCTGTGTGCGTGGTGCGCGGCTAAAACCAGCAGTGAAGCATCGGCGGTATTGTGGTATTTGCGAATAAAAAAATCCGTACTGAGCGTCGTGCTGTCTTGGGTAACCAGCAGGGTGGTGTAATAGCTCATGGCGTCGCCGGAGAGTTCGTATTTTCGGTAAGCGGCAGCTTCGGCGGTCTCAGAGGCGCCCAATTGCTGAGCAACGAGTTGCACGGTGTGCAAATACGACAGATCCGTGACCTCCCGCCAGATTAAATCTTGGGTTAATAAGGTGAGCGCCAATTGGGTTTGCTGGTGGTGGTAAGCGACGTTGGCGAGGCGAGTTCGTAGTGCCACGGGCACTTGACGCTGATCCGGGGTGAGCGTGGACCAGCGCGTGGCAAGGGTTTCAATATCGCCGTGATTGGCCAGCAGTTGGAAGTAATGTTGCGTGACGAGCGTGCTGTGGGGAAAAGCCCTGAAGAGACGGGTGACGGCGCGTTGATTTTGATCGGGTGTCAGTGTGTGGTCAAACACGTGAATGACTTGCGGCGCGTTCTGTTCGGTGAGCCAGCCGCGTTGCAGGGCAAGTTGGTACAGTCGCCCCAGAGATTTATAGTCTGATAAAGCCCACGCTTCTTCGAGAGCGCTGTTCAGGATAGGGTGCTGAGCTTTGTGTTGTTGAGCTCTGTGTTGTTGAGCTTTGTGTTGTTGAGAATGTTGCTCAGGCTTGAGCGCTAAGCGTTTTTCGGACAAACGCAGGGCCGGTTTTAATTTGTTTTGCCAACGAAAGACATCGTGTAGACGTTCCAGCGCCTCAGCGTTAGTGGGGTCGCGTTGGAGCCATTCTTGACCCAGTTGTTCGGCCTGCTCCAGTCGCCCGAGACTGAGCGTTACGTGCAAGGCTGCTTGTAGCTGTGATGTGGGTGGGGCAAGTTGTAGCCACTGTTGAATCAATTGCGGCGTCAGTTTATCGGGCATCAAGCGGGCGGTATCCGTGATACGTCGGTATTGAAAGCGTTCGGTCTCGCGAATGGAGATCGGTGTTGCCGCGTAGAAAGCGCGCGCCGCATCGAGTTGCGGCGATTGTAGGAGTGCGTCGAGAACGGTTTCCCAGGTGGAGGCGTCAGGCGTAAGGGTGAAGGCGTGCAGTGCAAATGCCGTAGCTTGACGATGAAAACCATAACGTTGCAACACGGCAATAGCGGCTTGCAATTCGCTGATGCTTCGAGTGGGTGTTAGGACGTATTCAGGGGACAGCATCCATTGGCCTGAAGTGGGGGCTTCGTGTGCAAAAGCGGCTTCGGCTAAGCGTAGTCGTAAAGTCCACGGCAAATCTGGATGGCGTGCGTTGTGACGGTTCAGGCCCGGCAAGGGGTTCAAAGGGGATTCCCCATTTGCAAGCAGTTGATCGTGTGCTTGGTATAACAGCGTGAGCGCGGACCAATACACGAGGTGATCCGCGTGATCCGGAGGGGGCGTTTCGATGAGTGGGTTTAACACCGCGATGGCGGGTTTGGGGTCGTAGCTGTCCAAGTATTTTTGCGCTAAAGTCAGACGTGATGCGCTGTCGTTGGGATTTTCCCGTAGCCAGTGTTGCAACAGTTCTACGCTGTTTTGACTGGATGGGGTGCGTTGAAACAACGTGGATAAGCGCGATTGATTGGGAAACAATAAGATCAATACACCCAAGCCGAGTCCCAACAACAGCATTCCCCACCAGGGTTCGATCATGCGCAAGGCCGGTGGGCGTTTCCCTGTCGTGCTGAGCGGAGGGTGGCGAGACGCTGTTTTCACGGTTGACACGTTATCCTCCCGCTCAGCCCTTCGGGAGCTGATGCTAAGAGAAAACGCGAAAGCGTGTGGGTGTTTTCAGTTGCACCGCTTTTGTCTGTTAAAGTGCTGTCTGTTAAAGCGCTGTCTGTTTTGACTGTGCCATGAACGCGTGTGGGTTCTGCCGTCGCGTCGATCGAATCGAGGCGATACGAGATGCTGCAATTCGTTGCTTGCGTCAGGCGAAGCAGCAAGGGTGTGTGCGAGCGCGCCTGGAAGTCAATGTGCGTGACACGATTTTCGGTGCGGGTGTGCCAGCTGTCGATTTGGCCATTGCTGTCATACAAATAGGGTTGCGCCGGTGCATGTGTCACCAGATCTATGCGAGTCTTGGGTGCCGTGAGATGCAGGTACAGATCCTGGTGAATGGCTTTATACCCCGCAATGCCCTGGTCAGCGGAAAGGCGAGGAAATGGTTTGCTTTTGCTTTTGCTTTTGCTTGATGGCTTGTTGGTGCGAAGTAGCCGCTGGGGTAATCGCACGGTTTTGAGGTCGAGCGCCGCTGCGATCCAGGCGCTCGTTGTGGGTTCACGGAAAGCGAGTTTCGTTTGCGCGGTGGTGGCTGGTGATCTGTCCAGGTGCGCGAGAGGGCTGCCGAGCGCCAATCGATGTGTGGCGCGGGCGCGTTTGGCGTATTCACTCAACCACATGGGATTGATGTCTTGTGCGCGCACCCAGTCGTGTACGGCTTTCAGGGCGGCGAGTGAGGCCGGTGATTCTCCGGAGTACATGTGATAATAAATGGAAATGGATTGGTGAAACTT
>JARRRL010000144.1:0-13924 GCA_037380725.1 Gammaproteobacteria bacterium
AGTTCAGAGGCGTCGACAGGTCCAGCAACGCGGGAGTCTTTCATTAACTTACACCGAAGTGTGAACCATGATAAGTCAGAAGTGAAAGATGGCATGCTTGAGAAGTCTAAAACTGCCAATCTCTCGGAGTATGCTCATGGCGAGAAGATAACGGAACGTCTAATTGATGAATTTATGAGTGTATTGGGTCAAACTCTAAAAAGCGTTTCCCAATCAACTCAGAAAAAAATGACGATGAACTCAAGCGGCTCTGAGGCGCTTATGAATGGTAGTCGAGAGCAATATGTCGACGTAAACTGTACCGGAGATGATCATAATATAGGCGCTCACAATAATCTAGAAAAAGATGATAGTGGTTTTGGGCAACAGGATAGAAATTGCTCTGAAGGTGACGTGGATTCCGCGAATAAGATGGAAGCGTTGTTGTCGTTGTTGCAAAAGTTTCTGGAAAGTGTGGCGGCAAATGGTGATGTCGGTGCGATGAGTCCCTTCGCTCCACAGTCGACGACTCCAAACTCTTTCGATGGTCCATTGCCTGAAATGCAGGGTGATGCAGTACAAAACACCATAAGAGGGGGGACTGGAGCGCCACAACGTGATATGAATCACGACAAACCTGGCACACAGATTAATGTAGTCCTTAAGAATATGTCCGATATTGATCGTCAGGAGTCACTCGAAGCGCTTAGACGATGGTCGGAAGTCTCGGGAGGTGAGTTGGAGTTTATCGTTCATGACGCAGGTCAAGTACCACGTGGACAGGATTATATTGTAATGCAGTCTGTGGAACCCGATAACACGACTACAGCAGGGGTGGCTGATGTTGGTCGATCGCCGGATGGCGTCACAGATCTTGAATTTGAGTCTGGCAGTGGGTTAGGGGTGGTGATGCATGAGGTGGGGCATACTTTAGGTCTTCAGCACAGCGATGGGGTGCTTAAAGCGATCAATGCAGAAACGGAATTCAGTAAACAGAATGTGGCTGATTTAGCGGCTCTTTACCCCAATATCAATTCAGCGAGGAGCTAATAAATCGTCCGGTGTACGGTGTACCCAGTAAATTGTAAAATGATGTGCAGCGGTGACTAAATAGTCTGATTGCGATGGGTAATGAAAAGGTGGCGAAGCAGAGATGCCCATTCTGTACAACTGTCTACTTCACTGAACAGATGGTGCTTTGCGTGATGAATGCTGTCGCTTAAGCGGCGGCGTTCGTGTATATTTTTCCCCAAATGCAGTGCCCAGTATACGTATTCGGATTTATTGTGAGCAATGGGCGGTTTGTCAATCCCCATTTTTTGATAAAAACCCTGCGTAAAGCGGCCATTTAAAAGTTCGGTTGGCCAGGTGACAACGCACTTATCTAGGCTGAATGCTTCTAAACTGGAGTTGCATCCACCAACAGGGTATGGGTCAAGCACGACATCAGAAAGTGCCATCAGTTCGAGATACTTCTTATGAGGCAACTGTGGTGATAGGGTGATGCGATGTGGAAAATCGTCGAAGCGCTTCATGACTGCCTTCATGTCCTCTCCATTCAGAAAAACAAGGTGTGCAGTGCTGTCTGCTTCGAGTAAATCTCGAACGAGATCAAGAAAGATGGGAGAAAGTTTGTAAGTGCTTTGCAAGCAGGTGTATATAGTACTGTCTGATGGCAAAGCGAACGCTTTTCGGTCGAGTGTTTGTTGGGTGTTGTAGCGAGACCTTGGATTGATGTAACAGGTAGAAAGGCTGTCGCACAAGATAAGTTTCTCGCGGTAAAAGCGTTGGGCATTATTCGTTTCATAGTATCGACTGCTGATAAAATAATCAATAGTATCAATGCCACTGCTGGATGAATGTCCCCAGGTATTGATTTGAATTTTAGCGAGTCGACAATGTGCGATAAAATAAACGGGATCGAACATGCCAATATCGCAGAAAATCAATACATCAAGATTTGCGTCTGCGATTGTTTTAATAGCTTTTTCTAAATCATGGGGTAGCACTTCAAATGGTGTCAAAGGCAGTGCTGAGCAACAGACCGGTTCAGGTTTACGAAAGGTAAAAATGTTAACATCAAAATCAGATTGTTGGCTGAGGAAGTGAATGATTTGATGCCGATCTTTAAATACGCTGTGATCGTAAGATAAAATCTGTGATATAATTCCAACGCGTTTATGTTTCCCAATTAGCTGCTAATGTGTCACATTTTTATCAATTTTTTATAGATAGCTAGTATCGCGTGCCCTGTTGTTTAAGGATGAGCTGTGGTGATTGCGCTGGTAATGACAACCGAGGCCGTAAACGATTTCAAGCATTTGGTTGGCCAGTTGTGAATCTGTGGCCATGTCTTCGAGGCGCTGAAAGTCGATGGTCATGGTTCATCTCAAGGTGTGGCGTTAACGATTTATCTCGAAATGAGGGTATTCGTTGGCGACAGATCTGGAATTATTTGTTCTTATGGGCGATGTGGTTTTGTCACGTAACTGTAAAAAGCATTTTATCGTGCTCCGTCAAATTGGCAATCAATGTGCTGTTTTTTGCGTTCAGGGGTTGAGGCTGTGAAAATTAGGAGTCGAAAAATGATGGGTGTAATGATTATATCCTTTCTTACTGTTATAATGGCAGGTGTTTGTGTTCGATTTTATTTCTTAGGCAAGCAGAGCCGTTACATGAGTCCAAAATTGGGTGTCAATCATGGCCATTTGATGGTGTGTCCAAACAAGCCGAATTGTGTAAGTTCTCAGATGGATGCAGATCGACATCGTGTTTTGGAAATTGAGGGGGGACAGGCTGCGTTCGATCAGATCAGAAAGCACTTATTTATGCAACCCGCTGTTCAAGTTATGCGAGAAGATCAACGCTACATACACGCCGTGTATACGACAAAGCTCTTTGGTTTTGCGGATGATTTGGAATTGTATCTGGATGATGATGATCGGATACAAGTACGTTCAGCATCACGTGTTGGCTACAGCGACATGAACGCCAATCGAAAACGTGTCGAAGCATTACGGGAAATAGCGGCTGTGAAAAAGTGAGCACTTTCTGTTTTGGGTGCTGAAGAGCGAGTCAACAAACAAGCCAGAAAACTTAATTTATTGATTCGATCTATCGATCAGCTGTTTTTTGATCAGCTTTAAGCCTTGTTCAAAACGGTTGACCCAGCTGGCGGGTTTGTAGCGATTGCCGACTAATTGTCGTTGTGGCTGTCCAAACCGGCGTTTATACGCATAGTCGCCTCCCATAAAATCGTAGTTATCAATGCCCAGATTAAAGCAGTGCTCAATGATTTTTAAGTGAAGGTAATAGCCTGTTTTTATTTTAGGTCCCCAATCTTCACGAGAAAAACCCAAATAAAAGTACCAGATTTTTTCAGTGGAAAACAAATACGCACCCGCTGCAACCTCATCACCAACAAGTAGGCGTACGTAATGGCAATGGCCGTTCGGGAAAGCGCGCTGAATCCAAGCAAGGTGGAATGCCACAAACTCTGGGTTTTCAAATCCACTTTGATCACCCCATTGTGCTTTGTGCCATTTGCCGTCTTCTTGGAACCACTTAATACAGGATGCTGTGTTGGGCGCAAATTGTACTGTAACATTGTTGACGTGTTGAAGTCCCTTTTCCGTCCGACGTAACTGATACCGAAAAGATTTTGATAAGTTGGTTAGATAAGACTCAAATGATGACCACTGAGAGATATCAACGCCAATCGAAGCCGTTTTCCAGCGTTGTTCAGCTAACCAACCACTGTGACAAAGCCAAGGTGATATGGTCGCGTCACTGACGCCAAAATCCACCTCGCCGAGGCACATGTTATCTGGCAATCGATTCAACAGTTGACGATACACCGTTTCACGGTACGCGGGTAAACACAACAGCTCGTTATACTCAGACCAAATTTGATCTTTTCTATCGTTACCGCAATGATGTAAATGCAATGTGTTAACGTGAAAGCCCAATGGACGTTGATGACGTACTACAACCCATAGACCAATGGCAACCAGTTGCTTACCTTCATAAACTCGTAAAACGTAATCGGTTGCAGCATAAACATCTTGCCACGTAATTAGCCATTCCCAGGTGAGAAAGACGTCAGGGACTACGCGGGATTCCAATTCGATCCAATCTCGAGAAATTCCTGCCCAATCTGCAGGACGCGACCACACAAAGCGTAAATGAGGTGTTGCTGAACTTTGTGTGGTATCGTCGAGATGGTGAGCTTTTTTGGGTTGAGCGATCAATTCTGAGCTCGTGCTTGTTCCAGGTGTGTTTTTATGTCTTCAGCTTCTGGCGCTAGCTCGTTGGCTTTTATTAACAACTGAAGTGCTTCTTGATCTTTACCTTCCGCTAGAAGAATGACACCCAATGTGTCGAGAATGGGCGCCGAATCACCTGCTATTTCTACCGCTTTACGGGCAACTGCTACAGCACGTTTGTCTTTCATTTTGTGGTATGCCCATGCCAAATTATTCAGCACCATAGGATGGTCTGGTCGATTTTGCGACAATTTCTCATACAGTTGAGCCGCACGTTCGTAATCTGCCTGATCCAGATATTCGCTTGCGATAAAAAGATCAGCCGCAAATGAACCATTGCGTGCTTTCCAATCGCTCAGAAAGCCCATAACTGGTTTACCTTGTGCCTTGATTACCCGATAGAGTTTGTGTGCCACGGCATCCGTACGATCGGCCTCCCAGGCCGTGGTGAATAACGATTCGGCCGTAGTGTAATCACCTTGTGCTGCCGCTAATTCGCCACGCAATTCACTGAGTAAAGCACCGTATTTCTGGCTCACTTTCAGGCGTGAGAGTAGTTTTTCAGCCTCGCGAAAATTACTGTCTTGTATTTCTAATCGAATTAAAAACTGGTTCAAGAGGACATTATCAGGTTGCTTTAATAAGGCGTTGACTAACTTTTCACGTGCGACCGCGTAATTTTTATCACCAAAAGCAGTTCGAGCCTCTTGGTAAGCAATGGCGGCTTCAATGTCGTTCAGTTTTGATAAGTCGGGGGCTTGATCCCGAGCGGCTTTCAAAACTTCACGTGCACGATCAAACAAATTTTGTCGGAAAAAATACTCCACTAAGACCAAAGAAGCGGTCACTGAATTATACTTTTTGGCGGCATCCGTTAGGGTTTTTTCAATGGATTCGGTCGTTTGTCCGCCTTGAGCTTCTAATGCATTGACCCATAATTTATATGATAAATCATCGTTTGGATTGGATTCAACTAACGCTAGGCTTAGGGTCTCGGCTTCTTTGTATTTTTTGGAGATTTTTATACCGATCAATGCTCGACGCAAATCAAAGTCTTCAGGAAAGTACTTCAGACCTGAACGTATATAAGACTCAGCCGCATTAAAGTCATCTTTCGAAGCGGTGTAGCGTGAGAGTGCTATCCATAATTGACGTTGTTTGGGATTGTCGGCCAGTGATGTTTCTATTAAGGATTGGCCTGCTGGATCACCGTTCGCCAGCATCAGCAAGCCCTCAATCCCTTTTAGATTGGTATTTTTTGGTGCATTTGCACGTGCTTTTTGTACCGCTGCCATTGCTTCGTTAAGGCGCCCTTCTTTAACAAGAGTGCGACTCATGATGTTCAAAACGCCAGCTGAAGCAATTTCTGGATCGGTATGACGATCAAAGTAACGAGCAGCTTCTTCAGGCTTACCCTGTAAATAGCTGATCATGCCGAGCATGGTTCCGGTTAGATCTGAGGGAACTTGTTCGTAGATTTTGCTGAATTGCGTAAATGCTTTTTCTAAATTGCCCGCTTCCCAAGAGGCCATGGCTTCACGAAATTGCAGTTCCAAATCACTGGATCCCGGATTTTCTTCAGCCAGCGATTGGGTATAGACCAGCGCTTCAGATGTGCGACCTTGGCGCGTCAGTGTCTCAACCAATAAATTCAATACCACTGACTTTTCTGGTTGCATGATATCTGTTTGTGGCAAATCAATCAGAATCTCACTGAGCGTATCTTCTGCTTCGGTATATTGTTCTTTGTCAAAAAATAATCGTGCGCGAGCAATACGAGCCAATACGTGCTTGGGGTGATCGCTCACAAGTTGACTGATGCGCGCGGCCGCTGCTTCTTTATCGCCTAAAGAGGCTTCTGCTGACGCGAGACCAAGCTGTACGTCCACATCATTGGGGTGATCGGCGGCAATCTGCTCGAATTGCTCACGAGCTGATTCAAGCTCATTACGAACGAGTGCGATATTTGCTTTGGCTTTTGCTTCTTCGATCTTGGGTATCTGTGTTGAAGCAGCTATCAAGCGTTCCGCAGACGCAAGTTTGCGAATGGAGATAAATGATTTAAGCAACATAATATCAGTATCGGCGTTGCGTTTGCCTGGGTCGACGTGTTCCAAAGCCGCCACAACACCACGATATTGCCCCAAGTCATACAAAAGCTGAGCTTGTCGAATGGCAATGATTTGAGCGTCTATACCCGCTTGATTGGCTTTTCGCAGTTCAATCAACGCCGCACGATACTGACCTTGAGCTCGGTAACTTTCAGCGCGCGCCAACGCGCTGTCGAAATACAAATGTACGTGGGCGCGCGGTGCCGCAGGTGGTCTGGCTCAGCGACTGAAAATGTCGATTGGTGATTCTCACGTTTAATGCCCCCTGAAAAATCTGATTCATGTGTTATACGTCTCAATTCAGCACTTACGCCTTCACATGCGGCGTGTGGATCAAGCGAGACATTCAAAATGTAGTGGGTATAGCATGAATCCATCATTCATCTAAGTTGATGTCTCGAAAAGTTGCGACAATGTAGAGAACAGTCTCCTAAAAAACCCTATCATCAAGGAAACCATCATCACAGAATCACAAGGCCAATTCAGTGATGATGGCGCTAATTAATAACGATTAATTGTTAAAAATAACTCCGGTAACGCGACCTGCTCCTAAGCCGTCGATAGCGGATTC
The DNA here is from genome assembly GCA_037380725.1 of Gammaproteobacteria bacterium. Taxonomy (GTDB): domain Bacteria; phylum Pseudomonadota; class Gammaproteobacteria; order Pseudomonadales; family JANQJO01; genus JARRRL01. Next base: position 6,927 of record JARRRL010000144.1, read on the forward strand.
AACATCGCTTTGTGTGACTTTTCCATAGGGCACGACCAGTAATGTGAAATCACACAATTGAGCTAAAATCCGCGCTTCCGCCGAGGAGGCAGGCGGTGCATCCACAAAAATGTAACGATCCGCATGTCGTGCTTTGAGGTGACTCAAAAAGCGTTCCATTCTTTCGGAATTGAAGGCCTCAGCACCCGATTCGTGCATTTCTCCAACAGGGATGACGCGTAATCGTGGGATGCCTGTCGCGTAGATGATGTCTTCAATGGCTAGATTCTCGTCAACCAAGTAATCGGTAATGCCTGGTCCTGGCGTACCAATCAACAGGGTGTTTTTGCTCATGCAATAGATATCACATTCGACCAAAATAGCTGTTCGGTTGGGGTCCAAAGCGAAAGCCGCGCTCAGATTTGTACTCACAAAGCTTGAACCGCCATGGCTCATGACTGATGTGACTAAAGTCACAAAATTGTTCCGACCTGATTTCTGTAACAATTGCGTCCTAAAATCTCGAAATGTATTCAAGATTTCGATGGTTGTCGCCATCGATTTGTCACTCGTAGATGATGGTCTGTGATTACTGGTTAATCTGCATTCGAATTTTTGAAGACAGCTGCTCCAGTGTTAATTGTCTCTAGATTACATTGAAAAACCGTGCTGCGAGTATCGAAATATAAACGGCCATCATCAAAAACAAGCACAATAATAGACCGATTGCATCCCACTTTCGTATTCGTTTGCTCAGCGGGGTTGGCATATGGGGCACAACACCGAGTAGAGGCACGCCTTCCAGATTTTCCAATTGCGAAGGAAATCGCATACGTGGATCAAGAATAATTAATGCTATCAACAAACCGATGGGAATTGCTACGCCCAATAGTGGTGCGGCAAGTGCAAAATGCATCAGTCTCAGTCCAAGAGGGGTCAAAGGAAAATTTGCTGGTTCTTGTATGCGGTAGCTAACGCCTTGACCTTCGATATCCAATGCCATGGACATGCGGGCCTTTTCTTTGCGCTCTAACATATCTTCGTAGATGGCTTTGGTTACATCGTAATCACGCACTAATTCTGCTAATTCGGCGTTACTGGTGGCGACACGTCTTAATCGCTCTTGCTCTTCAGTCATTAAGCGCTTCAATGTGGTCAAGCGTCGGTTTAATACCCGTACGGCAACGTCTGTTTCGCTGAGTTGTAGGCGTAATTCTTCGAAGAGTGGATTGGTTAAAGGTTCCTGCTCTTCTTTTGTACTGGTGGGTTGCGTCTCGCTGTCTGAAATAGCTTGCTCAAGTGATTCAATCTGCAGCTTGATTGACACAATATCAGGGTAGGTTTCGGTGTAATCCAGTCGAAGTAATCGTAATTTATTGCGTAATTCCTGCAGTCGCTTCCGGTATACGTCAGCACGATATCTGTGCGGAAGATATTCGCTTTCTTTCTGCAGTTGAGCTTCGACTTCTTTACGTTTGGTTATTTCTTCTTCAATTTTGAGTTGCAATTCTTGAATTTTAGCTCGCAGATCGCTGAGACGTTGATGGACGGAGTCTTCCGTACCTTCTTGATTGTTAATTTTGAACGCTTTCAAACGTGATTCGGCTCCGACGAGCTGCTCTTTGTAGCTTTTAACTTGGTTATCGATGAAAACGAAGGCTTCTTTACTTTCGCGGCGTTTCGCGTCAGCACTGTCTTGAATAAATTTAGACACAACCGTACTGGAAATGGCATAAGCTTCTGCTGAATCATTCGATTGGCTCGTTACCTCGATCAATCGATCGCCACGACGATTAACTTGAATACTATTGCGCAATTTTGTGACCAAACGCTCTTGAGCAATGCCATTATCTTCCCTTGCCTCAAAGGGTATTTCAATCTTCGCTTCCTTTCCAACTTGCAGCAAAAAAGAGCGAGCGTAGATGGTTTCGCGGGCCACTTTGGCTTGGTCAAGTCGGGTAACCTCAGCGGAACCCCTTAGCAGAGGTTCTATGATGTTCTGTTGGTCAACATATATGGTAGCTTTGGACTCGTAAACTTTTGGCCAATAGAATCCGACAGCCAGCGTGGCGAACGTGGTCACTCCGAAAAGAAGAACACACAAAACCCGCCATGCGATGAGTTCACGGAAAAAGGCGTTCAAAAGTGATTTGATACTAATATTGGGCATCTTCTAGTCTACACATCACCGTATTAGAATGATAATGAATCTGTCAATCATTCACGCAACTCCAACCTGACACAAATCACAGCTTATCAGTTGTGGCGTAAAACGCTCGCCCTCAATGGGAAGGAGGGCCATCTTACATCATCGCTGTGCTGCGGCACAAATGAGGAATAGGGCGATGTCCTTCATTTTTGCTTATGCAGTGAAAGCGTTTCTCAGAAAGGCAGCTCCAGTTCCTCCAGTTGCAGGATGCCTGCTTGTTCAATCTCATCCGCCAAACGCGAAAAGTCTTTTTGTACCAGACACTGATAAGGTATGCCATCTTTGTAGAGTTCGTAGTAAAAATGACGCTGGCGATAACTCAGATTTACTGTGTAAATCGCATAGCGTTGAGCTTCTTTTAGTCGAGTTACGCCACGTAGTGTTTGACCTGATTGTAATAACTCCATGAGGCGTGTGTGTGTAGGAGATCTATTAGCGTGCGCCCTTTGACCGCGTTTGCAGTAATACACTGAGTAAAACACACCCAGTATGATGCATACAATTGCGATAATATAACCGACGATCACGCCGTAATCTCCGGGTTTATGAATGGCGTGAAACAGTAGCGCCACACTACATGTAAGTAAACATTATTGTGCTTGGTTTCAAAAACTCAAGACGTATTTGTACTAACAGGTTGGGCACAATACGATCATCTATGAAAGGATAGGTTGATCGAGAGGACTCATCCTACCAAGTAGCGACAGGAAAAGAAACAAAACAAGCAAGAGGTGTATGGCGTATTGTGATTGGAAACTAATTATCTATCAGTGAGTTGTGAGTCCTAAGTCCATGGAGATACGATTAGGATAGCGAATCAGCTACCGCCAACATCAATAACAATAGCACTGATATTGTCAGGTGATCCGGTAGTTAAAGCGTGTTGAAGCCATGCCTCGCAGTGTGCGTCAAGCGATTCGCAATCTGCGGAAAGATGAGCTTTGATGTCGGCGTCGGAGAATACTTTATTAATGCCATCACTGCAGAGCAAAAACCGGTCATTTTCATAGATTGTACCTCCATAATAGTCAATTTCTGGTTCGTGATATCCTCCAATCGCGCGAGTGAGGATATGAGGTGCCATCGGATCCACATGAGGAGGTGTTAGCAATGATAATGTGTCGTCACGCAATAAGTAACAAGGACTGTCTCCAGACCACAAGACGTGAAAGACATCGCCAGACAACCACAGTGCGACGACAGTTGAGCCTACGATCGTGTCTTCACTTTGAAGGCGGGCGTATTGGTATAACGCGTGATTCGATTCGGCCAAACATTGCTGAAGATGGCCAACTGGATCAGCGCTATCATTGAGCGTTGTACTCATTTGTGCGAGGTGATGCACGATACGCTGACTGGCGAACTGGCCTTCTTGATGGCCACCCATGCCGTCCGCTACAGCCCATAAACCGTAATGGGGTGCACACAGAATAGTATCTTCGTTTTGTGGGTGTACTGTACCCACATGTGTGAATTGTGCAAAACGTAATGTGCTGTTGTGTGAGTGACGTTCCATCGAATACTCCTGATTATGACAGACGTTTTTGTATCGTAACTGTGATCAGTTGTAGACCAGTTGTTATAATGTTTCGGGCACAATCAGTTCGCTTAACATACGACTGTCGAAAGGATTAGCGCTACTCAGAGATCGTAAAATATGAGTCGTGTTTAAGCCTGGGGCGGAAAAGGTCACCATGATTTCGTTATAAGAGTCGCTTGATCGTAAAGTGGCGTATTCGTCTAGTAATCTGAACCAGCTCCAAGGCCCCGTTTTGGAGCGAGTGACTGGTGTGCCTCGACTGGCAAGCGCAAAAGTAATTCGGCTTTCTTCACTGTTTTCAGCAGGCCAGCTTAAGCGTGAGCTTTTAACTGGGCCGTGGAAATACGCGTATTGCTGTGAGCCAAGATTTAAGTAAAAAGCGGTCGCTGCCGAATCGAGTGTCTGTGGGCGCATGAGGAATTCGACTCGAATTGCCCCATCCTCTCCAGCAAAGTATGCTTCCTGAATAGCGCCAACGTGTTCATAAAATTTAAGCGTCTGTTCGCTTAATTTCATCCGTTTCGTCCATCGTAGGTGTGATCCATTTTTGGTTAAAACGGGTTTCAGAACCGATTGTAAAAATTGGTCTGCGCGACCTGAATCGGGTGTGAAAAATTGTGCGAAGTCGGCCAGCGCGACGTCCGTGTCTGCACGACGGTCAAAGGGATAGCGTCCCTTGATCGTGTTGAGGAAAGGCTGCAATACTTCAGTTTGCCAGCGTGAGTTAATGTGGCGTCGAGCACCGATGCTTATCAGTTTTTTACCTTGGTTTACGAGGTTGGAAAACATGTTTTGCATGGGCTGTGGCGCGCTTGAAACGGTTTGCTGAAAGCGTGTAAATATAGCATCTTGCTCTGTGCTCACCGAATGGTAAGCTGATTCGGAAAAATCCACACTGGTATTGAGTTCAGTCCAGTACGCGTGCAAGTCGGAAATCAAAGTGTCGAGGCGGGCAAACGCTTGTCCTGGTTCAGCGTTGATGTAGCCTACCCACCCAGCAAAATGATCAGAGACAATTTTTCCTGGCAAGGATGCTGTTTCGGTCAGGTTATTGGGGGCTAAAGATCGCAGTCGAGCCACCTTTTGCAATTGTGAAGAATCGGTAGCCTCTGTTAGTGTGTTAAGCGCATCGGCTTGGGGCAAGCGATGAAGGGCCAAGTGTTGGCGAACTGTATTTAGCCAGTGCGTTAACGGTCGATTGGTGGCATTGAGGGCGGATAGCACATTATCAAGCGCGGCAGCATTGTTAACAGGATGCAGGGTGAGATCCTGAAGATAATTGTCCCAATACTTAATATAATCAGCAAAATATAAGTCATCAATGGCTTGGCTGAGTGCCATCGGCTTCGAATTCACGTCTACGTCTTGCGCCGCTTTCTTGTCGTTCTGACGCTTGTTGTTTTCCACGTCTGTGGATTCGGTGTGACTGGATACGTCACCGTATATCCACTGGTCAGCATGTAGCGATGCAGAAAGTGCTGTTTTCTTCAGTAAATATTTACTATGAAAATGCTTGTAGGTAAACAGTGTTGGAATCCCTTCAGATAACGGTTTACCGCTTTTCCGAGTGAAAATCGCATTGGCTTGTGGGCCCAAAACTGAAACCACAGACAAGGTGCCTGGTTGCCTGAGCCCGTCTTCAACAATGCGACGATAAATGCGTCTTGCTAAGGGTGTGGCGCGCAATGTAGCACGCGCTTCGCTTACGCGTTGTTGATCCATCAAAGGTGCAGGGATGTTTTTATCGAACAGGACTTGTAGATGTTGGTTAAGGGCGACTAAATAAATATCTTGATTTTCTGCTGGGAGGTGTTTTTGCCACAATCGGTGAACCCAAGCCCGAAACGCTTCTTGATCCATGTTAGAAGGGTGATAAAGCATTAAATAAAACTTCAGCGCTTCATACAGGTCATCATCTGTCTGGCGCTTATCGTTCAATTCAGCCAACAGCATGGCATTGAGTTTACGAAAGAAAAATTGATGCAGTGCTTGAAGATAGGCTTGGGTTGCTTGGTTTTTGAGCTTTTGTGTGTGGTATAATCCTAAAGCATTGTACCAGGTACGGTTATTCTCTTGCCCATAGCCAGCGGGCAAATCGCGCAGTTTTGTTAATCCAGATGCTAAACTAGTCCAGTCACTTTCTACGTTCAAGCCATCCCACGTGGATTGCTTATAGTCCGTAATGTGAGTCTGAACGTTTTGTATTAAGGTCAGCTGGCTTTGATAGTTTTTCATCCATATGAACAGCACGGCGGCAAAACTCACGATTGCAATACCAATTGCCATAGTGTACAGCCCTTTCAATTTTTATTGAGCTGAACGGTAGAATTTAGACAGATGTGATTATGTTGCGATGCGCGAGCGTATTAAGTCTTGTATGAAAAACGGTTTAGGTTCCACATTGACCGTTTCCACAGGATTGCTCATGCCATTCACGGTCAGTAGATTGGCTGCCAGACGAGATTCACGGTTTACGTGTAACGCTGAGACAAAATATAAGCCGCGCCAATTCGCCGATTCTTCGAGCGTTGAAGGCGAAAACACTTGAACCATCAGGTCCAGAATGGTTTCGTGCAGGAAGGCTAATTGTTGAGGGAATTGTACGATCCGGTCACGTCGACTTTGAAGTGGCTCGGTTTTTATCTTTGAAAGAACCTGCGCGGACAGAGCGCGAGTAAATTGCGCAAACGATTGTTCCAGATATTTGATTTTATGTTGAAAAATAGTTGATTCGGCGCCAGTTCCGGGCAAAGAAAACCCCAACGGTTTCTGGCTGGCTTCCGCAGAGAGGGTGCTGTGAAAAGTTCGAAAACCAGCCAATGCGTCGCACTTTGTTATGACCACGTAAATGGGCAATGTCATACCCAAATGGTTGTTCAGTTCTTGTATGCGTCTCCGAATTGATTGAGCTTGATGGGTTATGTATGTGGCAGTTCGAGTAAGCAGATCATCCGCGCTGATCGTCAGAATCGCGCCATTCAAAGGACAGTTTGGCCTTGCCTTCTTCAAGGCGACCAATAACTTTAACCAGGTTTTATTGCTCACGGATGTATTGGAATCTTGAACCGTAAAACGTCCAGCCGTATCAATTAACAAGGCGTGATCGTTTATCCACCACTCACAAGGCGGATTGTTGTTCGAGGCTGGGAACCCAGATGGATCCTGTGTTGTGAGTATAGCTTTTAAACCGGTATTCTGTACGAAAGTGCTTTTGCCTGAATGAGGCGCGCCAATGACGATATACCACGGGATGTGTTGGGAGTGGCCTGA
>JARRRL010000145.1:0-8723 GCA_037380725.1 Gammaproteobacteria bacterium
GAAAGGGCATGTGCTATTGGAGGACTTGCCCGGGATGGGCAAGACAACGTTATCTCAAGCCTTGGCTCAAGTGTTGGGCCTTGACTATCATCGTATACAATTTACCAGTGATTTGCTTCCCGCCGACATATTGGGTGTGTCCGTCTACGACACCAAACGCGGTGACTTTCAGTTCCGTAAAGGCCCCTTGTTCGCCCAGGTGATCTTGGCGGATGAGATTAATCGGGCTACGCCGAAAGCGCAGGGCGCTTTGTTGGAAGCAATGGAAGAGTATCAAGTCACCGTGGACGGGGAAAGTTTTTTACTGCCGAAACCGTTTTTAGTGATTGCCACCCAAAATCCACACACCCAGATGGGTACGTTTCCATTACCTGAGGCACAGTTGGATCGTTTTTTGATGCGACTGACGCTGGGGTATCCCGATCCGACGGCAGAACGTGAGATTATTTTGGGCAAAGACCGCCGGGCCTTGTTGCGTGAAATACCACCGGTGTTGAGTGTGGCGGATATTTTTAAGTTGCAATTGGCGGTCAGGGAGGTGCATTTGTCCGATCCAATTTTGGACTATGTGCAGCGTTTAGTGCATTTTACGCGTACGGATCCCAGTTTTGTTTATGGCTTATCACCGCGTGGCACTTTGGGTTTGGTGCACTGCGCGCAATCCTGGGCCTATTTGCACGGTCGACATCACGTTGTCCCGGAGGATGTGCAAGCGATTTTACCTTCAGTGGTGGAACATCGCGTTGCTGGGTGCGTCGATCACAGCGGGCACGAAGGCGTGAGTTTATCGCAAAAATTATTGTCGGAAGTGGATGTGGTGAAATAACGACATCGTAAATTAACGACAGGAGCCGTTATGATCAGCTTCATGCCGTCGACATGGTCTCAGTGGTTTACGGTGCGTTTTACGCGATGGTTGAATCAGCGCATTCAGCCGACCCGCACCATTCGCTTAGATCGAAAAAATATCTTTATTTTTCCTACGCGAGAAGGCTTTCTGTTTGGCATCGTTATGATAACGATGTTTCTGGGCGGTGTGAATTACGGCAACAGCTTGGTGCTGGGCTTGAGTTATTTTTTAGTCGGTATTTTTATCATTGCGATTGTCCACACCTTTCGTAATTTATCCGGGGTGGTGGTGGAAGCCTCACGTGTTGAGTCGTGTTTTGCGGGGGAAGCCGCTTCGTTTACGGTGAACATCAGCCGAGGTGGCGCGCGCGTTCATGAAAATATTGGCTTAAAGTGGGAGCAGAGTTTTCACCGCGTCTGTGATGTGGTAGCGGAACGGGAAGCGAATGTGGTGATGTTGCTGCCAACGACTTCGCGGGGGTGGTATGTGCCGGGGCGCTTGAAAATTTACACAACGTTTCCCTTGGGTATTATATCGGCTTGGTCGTGGTTCGCACCGGCGACTCTCTGAAGCATGTGCATTGGAAGACCTTCGCCCGCACGGGTGAAATGCACTCCAAAACGTTTGTGGCAGCGGTGCAAGCGATTCAGTGGTTGGATTGGTCGGACTTCCAGAACCAAGATGTGGAGCATCGACTGTCTTGTTTGTGTTATTGGGTGCTGCGCTTATCGGAACTGAATCGACCCTATGGTTTGCGTATGCCGGGTGACACCATATCGCCCAGTACGGGCGTATCTCATAAACGACGGTGTTTGGCACTGTTGGCGACGTATGGTTGTTGATGTGGCGTCACCGTGTTGATGCCGTACTGTCGATCCGTACTGTTGATCAAAGTGGTAGGAAGGCAATTTTGGCGACGCACATTTATCGTATACCGAGAAACAGTTTGGCGTTGATGTTGTGCGCACACCTGGCGGCGATCGCTCCGCATGTGAAACGCTTACCTCTGTGGTTGTTGTTGCTGTCGGTCGGCTGCATCGTGTGGCGCGTGATGGTGTACCAAGGGCGATGGCGTTTTCCGGGGCGCTTGATACGGGCTGCCTTGGTGGCTGTGGGAGGCTGCGCTATTATTTGGGCGTATAACGCCACGCTCAGCTCGGAAGCGGGTGTGGCATTGCTGGTGATGAGTTTCTCTCTGAAACTGTTGGAAATGTATCGCAAACGCGATGCGTATTTGCAAATTTTGTTGGCGTATTTTGTGATTGGATCGGGGTTTTTATTTTACACCTCCATCTGGGTTTTTCTGTATTTGCTGGTGGTGTTCATATTAGTCACCGCCGCGCTCATTGGTTTGAATCAGAATGGCATGCATGTGCACCCTTGGCGCACCTTGCGCTTGTCGATGTTGATGTGTGTGCAAGCTATGCCTATTGTGGTGGCCTTGTTCATTTTTTCCATAATGCTTTATCCGGTCTGAGTGAATCCATGACGCCAGCGGACATAGCTCATTTGGCTGGTAAAAGCGCCTTGGCGTTTCGCGTGACGTTTGACGGCACACCGCCGCCGCATCATGAGTTGTATTGGCGTGCAATGGTCTTTACCCATTTTGATGGAAAAACGTGGTCAAGGCGGCCCCATGCGGGAGCGGTGGACACCTCGCCGGTTCAGGTATTGAACGGGCGGGGCGTCGAAAAAGGCGTGCATCAAGGTGTACATCAGGAGGGCGTAGACAGTCGTGACCTGCGTATGAATCGCGTGAGGTATATCGGGCGACCTTATCGTTATGCCGTGATGATGGAACCGACATTGAATACGTATTTGGTGGCATTGGATATGCCAATTGTGAACACATCATCGATTGCCATGATGAACGATTATCACTTGATGCATTCGTCGGCGTTGCGCGAGGTGTTTCGTTATTCAGTGGTTTCGTATTTGAATTATCGTGCGGGGATGGAACTGGATAATTGGACCCGTGTTCAGTCTTTGCAATTACCCGAAGGACAAAATCCGCGGGCCTTAGCATTAGCTCAACGCTGGTTTGATGAGGCGCATGGTGATCCATCTGTGTACGTGCGACGCGTGTTAACGAATTTTGGCACGGATCGATTTTATTACACACTGCGACCACCGAAGCTTAATGATCACATTGTAGATCGATTTTTATTTGACTCTAAGCGGGGTTATTGCGCTCACTTTGCAGGTGCTTTTGTCTTTCTCATGCGTGCTGTTGGTCTTCCAGCGCGGGTGGTGGCTGGTTATATGGGCGGAGAATTGAATTCGATTGGGCGTTTCGTATCGGTGCGCCAGTTTGAGGCGCACGCCTGGGCAGAAGTGTGGTTAGCGGGAAAAGGTTGGGTGCGCATGGATCCCACGGCGGAGGTAGCGCCTTCTCGCGTGTTGGAGAGTGTGCAAGAGGCGCTGCGCGAAGAAGGCTCTTTTTTGGCTTCAGAACCGTTTTCACCCATACGGTTTGGTGACAATCGTCTGGTACGGCACGTACGACAAACCTTTGACTACATGAATTATGTCTGGAATCAAAATATTGTTGGGTTTGATGATATACAGCAACGGAATTTTTTGAAAAAGTATTTTAACGCGATCAGTGCACAAGTGTTGGCCATTGTGAGCATCGTATTATTGTGTGTGATTACTGTGGCGGCAGCGCTGATTCTGCTGCGAATTCGACCCAGCATCGACGTGACGGAAGTCGATGTGCTGTATCAGCGATTTCAACGTTATTTGAAAGTCTTGGGTCTGATCCGGCATCCAGGTGAAACGCCCAGTCAGTTTCAAGCGCGCGCCAGCGAGGCGTATCCGCCGATTCGTGATAGTATTTCACGTTTTACTGTGACCTATTTGGACCAACAGTACGCACCCCGCTTAGCGCGGCATCAGAATCGAGCGATGGCGTTGCGGATGCTGCGAACCGATTTACGGGCCTTGCGCCGTTTTGTGTACCGTCGGGGGAAATGGGTGTGAAGGCGAGGCAGAGGTATGAAGGTAAAAAGGGGGAGGCGGCATCGGCGCAGTGGGCGTAATGGCACCACTTCAAGAGCCACTGCAGGAGAAACGGTGGATCGTCATTTTGATGCGTTGGGGCTGCGCTTAGCCAAAAATATTTATGGTAGTTACAAGGGTCAATTGCGTTTGGCTTTGCTGCGTGAGGATTTAGCGGATCGCATCCACACCTCAGATCGGATTTTGGATGTAGGGGCGGGGTTGGCGCAACTGAGCGCTGATTGGGTGATGGCGGGTTCTGAAGTGTGTGCTTTTGATGCTGCGCCGGCGATGCAGCAGGCTGCTGAACGTTATATTTACGATACGTTTGGATTGAGTTGGGGAAAGCGCTACCAGGTTGCTCGATTGCAGGATTATGCAGCACGGCGCACGCTGACTTACGATTGGGTGTTTTGTCATGCCGTATTAGCGTGGTTGGTGGATCCGGCGGCGGCATTGAGACAATTAGCCAAATGGTGCTGTTCTGGGGGGCATCTTTCGTTGTTGGTCTTTAATAAAGACTCGATTGCCTTACAGCAGGTGTTCCGAGGTCGGTATGATTATTTGGCTCGTCTGTGGGAACGTTTAGACGCTTCCCCCGATCGATCCGGGTCTCAGGAGATGCTGAGTGCACCGGCTTTGCCCTTTTATCCTGGGGGATTGACACCACAAACTCCCCTTGATCGGCTTTGGGTTCAGGCGCAATTGCATGAGTTGGGATTTGATGTGGTGTTTGAAGCAGGTGTTCGTTGTTTTTCCGATTATCTGGTTGCGGACGTGCGTGAACGCTTGTCGTTTGAACAATTGCTTCAAATGGAGCGTGTATATCGGCATCAGATGCCCTTTTTGGGGATGGCGCGTTTTATTCATGTGATCGCGCGGAAGCGGTCGACGACGAGTTAACAAAAAAATATATTTTGTTCGTAGTAATTTATGTATCAGTAAAATTCGAAGACATGGCTTTTCGGCAAAATACGAATGCATTACAATTCCGCACAAGAAACTGAGTTATTTTGTCGATATTTGTCTTGTTGTGACTGTTTTTGGGTTGAATGCGCTTAGGGACGATGGTACACAGGAACCGTTTTTTGTGGCGTTCTGGTCCGCTGCGGCGCTCTCCCTAATATAGGCATTGACAATAAAAGCCGTCCACACGGGAGGTGCGGAGCATGTCTACTTATGGATTGAAATGGGATCAAAACGTTGGACTTCAGATTATTTTGACTTCCTCGGGAGTTCCTTTCGAAGCGTTGCCAGAGTTGGTGTTTGAAGTGGATGCGTTATCGGAATTTGAGCAGCATCAGGCAGCTCGTCAACTGCGTTCGGTTACGCGGAGACCATGTACCACGGTAACCAATCTCTCGCATTTGATAAAAGAGCCAATGTTGAGCGTCAGCAGTAAACCGGGCGACCATGTGCAATACAAGCTGGAAATTTACCCAACGGGTGATCGTGGGGCTGAATTTGTCATGGAATACCCCCATAATGGTGAACCGATGCCTTTTTGGTCGGCTTTATCCAACGGCGATTCCGCCAGCGATGCTGCGTCTCACACGAGAGCACGTTCAGCCGAATCGAGTTGGCCACAGTCTACCGAGGTTGCTTCAGCGGCGAACGCGTGCACGCGATTGACGTTTCAACTGAATGAAACCGATATGGTCAATTTATTGGGCTTGTGCCGTAATCTGTCACGCTGATATGTTTTGGTGGGCGCCTGGATCCTTGGGCGGATCGGTGCCGTGGCTTGACTTCCTGACGGCTTACTTTAACACTACGCCTCCAGCGCGCGTTGCGCTTTCAGTTGCCGTAGAAATATGGATGGGTTATGGAAATAAATTTAGCAATACCGCATTCGCTTACCTTGGATGTGGTTCACATCGCGTTGTTATTGGTGATCGGGGTATTGGTGGTGCTTGTGCTGGTGTTAGCGCGCCGCAAACCCAAGGATGAGGCGTTGATTCAAGCGTCAACATCGCCGCGATCCGATCTCGAGGCGCCCAAGCCCATCGCCACTGCAGAGCAATCGGATGCGAAACAAGCTACCACAGAGCAAGCCACCACAGAGCAACCTGCTGCCGCTTTGCGTGAGCTGTCTCCCGATGCGGCGTTGCAGTTGTTGGGCTTGTTACAGCAAGAAGCACGATTTATTGATTTTTTGAACGAAGATTTGACGGGCTATTCGGATGCGGACATCGGTGGTGTTGCACGGGTGGTTCATGAGGGGGGCAAGCGGGTGCTGTCTTCTTATTTTGTCTTAGAGCCCATTCGTTCTGAGGCGGAAGAGGCGTGTGTGAATGTGAAATCGGGTTTTGATGCGCAGGCTGTGCGATTAATAGGTAATGTCAAAGGTGAACCACCGTACCATGGTGTCTTAACGCATCGAGGATGGTGCGTTCGTGAAGTGAAACTACCGCAATTAGCCTTGGGCCATCGGACGGAGATCATCGCGCCAGCCGAGGTCGAGCTGTGAGTGACTGAGTTATGAGTGATTTGAACTATGAGTGAAGCAGTACGCACACCGCATGCCGTTGTGGGGATTGATTTGGGCACAACGCACTGCGTAATGGCCTGGCAAGTTTACGGTGTGGAATCGCATGATCAACCTGAGACCGCTGGCGTACTCAGCGTACCGCAATTGGTAGCGGGTGGTACGGTAGAGTGCCGGGATCAATTACCCTCATTTATGTATTTTCCTTCTGAACTGGAATTTGCCGAAGGCGAACTGACCTTGCCGTGGTCTGGGTCAGCGAGCAACGCTTCCTCGGTGATTGTGGGCGAATTGGCGCGTCGATTGGGTGTGAAAACGCCGGGTCGTTGGTTATCCAGTGCAAAAAGCTGGTTGTGCCATGGAGGTGAAGATCGTCAAGCGCCGATTTTGCCGGTGGAGCCGCTGGAGGGGGTGACGTGCATCAGTCCGGTGGCTGCTAGTCAGGCTTATCTTGAGCATTTGTCGGCGGCGTGGTCTCACGCTTACCCGGAACATCCCCTAGCAGAACAACAGGTGGTGGTGACGATACCGGCTTCGTTCGATCCTGTGGCGCGCGAGTTGACAGCCCAAGCGGTGCAAGCGGCGGGTATGACATCGGTGACCTTGTTGGAGGAACCACAGGCTGCATTGTACGCGTGGTTGTTGACGCACCCAGACTGGCGAGATCACGTCGCCGTGGGCGATACGCTGTTGGTGGTTGATGTGGGTGGGGGTACCACGGATTTGTCGTTGATTCAGGTCAATGATGAAGCGGGGCAGTTGGTCTTAGAGCGTGTTGCGGTTGGTAACCACATTTTGTTGGGTGGTGACAACATGGATTTGGCGCTGGCCTACTCGATCAAACAGACCTTAGAGAGTGAAGGAAAGCGCTTAGAGCGATGGCAATTGGTTGCGCTGACCCAGAGTTGTCGAGAAGCAAAAGAGCTGCTGCTGTCGGATTCGACCTTGGACACGGTACCCGTGACGGTGCCTGGGCGCGGCTCGAAACTGTTGGGGAATACGCTTCGAGCAGTGTTGACCCGCGATGTGCTAAATCAGGTTTTGTTGGAAGGTTTTTTGTCACCGTGTGCGATAACAGATCGTCCGCGACAGGCTGTACGGGGCGCCTTGGTTGAAAAAGGATTGCCGTATGCGCAAGACGCAAGTATCACACGACACATTGCTCATTTTTTAACACAACAGGCGCGTGAATCCGATGAAAACGGTTTTATTGTGCCACAGAAAATTTTGTTGAATGGCGGTGTCTTCAAATCGCCGTTACTCACCGATCGTCTTGTAAGCGTGATTCAATCTTGGCTGGACCCGCTTGGGGTCAGTGTGACGGTGTTGGATGGGGTTGACTTAGATTTAGCGGTGGCGCGTGGAGCGGCTTATTATGGACAGGTAGCTGCGGGATGCGGTGTGCGCATTCGCAGTGGTTTGGCCAGTACATACTACGTGGGTGTAGAGTCCGCTATGCCCGCTATTCCAGGCTTTGAGCCACCCTTACACGCCGTGTGTGTGGCACCGTTTGGATTGGAAACGGGTGAGACAGCCAGTTTGGACAGTCAAGAGTTTCACTTGGTTGTGGGTGAGGCGGCTCAGTTTCGGTTTTTCGGTTCAACGGTTCGTAAAACAGACGCATTGGGTCAAGTACTTGAAATGTGGAAAGATGGTGAGTTGGTGGAACTGCCGACGATCGAAGTGAATCTGACAGCGGAGCATTTTGCAGTAGGGGAAGCGGTGCCTGTCCGCTTGTCGGCGAGTCTGTCAGAAATAGGTACATTGGAAATTCAAGCGATCGCACGTGGTGATGCAGAGCGCTGGAAGGTGGCCTTGGAAGTGCGTGACCAGACACGTTAACCTTAATACGCCAACCTTACACGCTTAACCCTACACGTTAATAATGGCGCCAGCTTATAGAATTGTTTATGCGTGACGCTCGTAAGAGATGTTGAAATGGATCGTCACGGGTTTTGTAACAGAATGGCTGAGGAGTAAGCGGTGAGTTCGGCTCGTTTTGTGGTGGGCATAGACCTAGGGACAACACATTGCTGTTTGGCCTATGCACCGCTTGCTGAGCCACAGGCCATTCAAATATTGCCTGTGCTGCAACGCGTGGGGCCTGGACAGATCGCTGAACGTCCCCTTTTACCCAGTGTTCGCTATCATCCGACGCCAGAAGAACGTCACGCTGAAGGGGCACTGCTGCCTTGGCCTATTGCTGCTTTGGAAGGTGAGCGTGACGTAGCCTGGTTTGGTGAGTACGCGCGGTGGTTAGGCGGCAGAAGTTTAGGGCGCTGTGTTACCAGTGCGAAGAGTTGGCTTTCACACCCACGTGTGGACCGAGCGGCGCCTATTTTACCTTGGGATGAGTCGACGCTTGAAACATCCATATTGCGTGAC
>JARRRL010000145.1:8820-13063 GCA_037380725.1 Gammaproteobacteria bacterium
GTGGCGAGTGCTTCCTATCTGAATTATTTACGTTGTGCGTGGGAATACGCCTTTCCGGATGCGCCACTGGTTCAGCAGACCGTGGTGGTTACCTTGCCCGCTTCTTTTGATGACTTGGCTCGAGTTATGACGCGACAGGCCTGTCGATTAGCGGGTTTACCTGAAGTGCATTTACTGGAAGAGCCTACCGCCGCTTGTTACGACTGGTTTCGGCAGGTGCAATCGGGTGATTTGTCTGTGCCGGATCGACTCAGCCGTATTTTGGTGTGTGATATTGGTGGCGGTACAACCGATTTCAGTCTCTTGGCGGTCACGCAATGGGAGCCTACGTTGCATTTACAGCGAATTGCCGTGGGTGAGCACCTCATGTTGGGTGGTGACAACATCGATTTAGCGCTTGCGACGCAAGTTGAGCAAAGCCTGGCTGCTGAGCAAAACGAGACAACGCAACGGAATCGAAATGGTTTTAATTTGGCGCAATTGTCACAGCTCATGGCGCAAACGCGTACGGCCAAAGAGGTGTTGCTGTCGGAATCTGCGCCGGAATCGGCTTCTGTGACCTTGCTGGGGCAAGGGCGTGGATTGATGGCGAGCGCCAAAACGGCTACCTTACGGCGTGATCAGGTTCGTGATGTGGTGCTGGAAGGTTATTTTCCTCACGTTGATTTGGATGTGCCTGTAGTCCAAGATCGTGGTGGGTTGAAAGCCTTTGGCCTGCCGTACGCGCGGGATGCGGCGGTGACGCGGCATTTAGCGGCGTTTTTGCGTAAACACGGCACGACGGCAGGGACGGATGGTTCAAAATCGGTGATATTACCCGATGCGGTGATCATGAATGGTGGCCTTTTTAACAGTCCTTTATTGCGTCAGCGTATTGTGGATCAGCTGTCCCATTGGACGGGGCAGACTGTCGCGTTGTTGCCCAATACAGATCCCAATTACTCGGTTGCACGAGGTGCGGTGGCGTTTGGGGCGGCTTTGAGTGGGGTTTCACATAAAATTGTGGCCACCTTACCGCGACATTATTTTTTATTGCCGGCTGGGTTAACGGATCAAGGAATTTGTTTGTTGCCGAAAGGCAGTGAGACCGCGCAGCGTCATTACTTGGGTCAGCAATTTGCATTGCGTGTGGGTGAACCGGTACAGATGGACGTGGTGGCCAGTACGCATCCGCGGGCTTTTGTTGTGGGTGAGGTGGCACCATTGCAGGATATTAGCCCCGTTCCGTTGCCCCCATTGCGCGTAACGGTTCCACCACCATCGAGTAACAGTCCCTCAGCGTGTACGGAGTCAAAACAAGATGCGTGTGATGCCGTGATTCGTGAAGTGCCTGTGCGCCTGTCGGCCAGTGCGACAGATATTGGCACTTTACAGTTAAGTTGCGAACCTGATCCGCAGTCTTCAGAAGCGATACGTTGGCCGACTGGACAGTGCTGGCAGTTTGAGTTTGAGGTGCTTGAGCCTACCGGGCGTCACATCGAGCATACGATACCGGAATCGGTAAATTTTCCCGAATCTCATCCGAAACTCACGCATGCGCGAGCCGCGATACGAACCGTTTTTGGTAAAGCAAGCGCTAAAGCGGCCAGCGATTTGCCACCTGGCAAATTGCGAGCGCGCTTAGAAAAAGTATTGGGTCCACGCGATGATTGGAATGTGATGACTTTGAGAGGGATAGCCGATGAGCTGTTGGCGTGTATGAAACGTCGACGTCGTTCGGATACTCACGAACGAGTGTGGTGTTGGTTAACGGGTTTTTGTTTGCGTCCCGGTTATGGCGCTCCCGATGATGCGGAACGTATGGCTAAAATATGGTCTATTTTTGATGCGGGTTTACAATATGACTCTGAATCTCAGAACCAAAGTCAATGGTGGTTACTGTGGCGTCGAGTCAGTGGTGGGTTGGGAGCTGCTGAGCAGATTTGTCTTGTGAATGCGGTAGAGTCGCTCTTGGATCGATTGCAGTCGAGTCGTCGTCAACAGAGCGCTAAAGCGCGGGCGTTATTGGATGCTCAGGCAGCCGGGCAGGCCGATGCAATCCGTTTAGTGGGAACCTTAGAACGTTTGCCGCTTGCGCGGCGCGAAGCGCTTGGGCGGCGTATATTGGGTCTGTTAGAAGCGGATTTAAATAACGAGAGTTTATGGTGGAGTTTGGGGCGTTTGGGCGCGCGTCGGCGTTTAAGTCCGGTGCTTTCTCATGCGGAGGCTTGTGACGCAGACGGTGTCGTTCTAGCGCCCGATTGCGTGGCGCCGTGGTTGTGTGTGGTCATGGAGTGGTTACAGGGTTTTAAACAGAGTGCTACTAAAATGAGTACTAAAAACCTGGCTGTGGAAGCGGCTACTTTTGCGTTATTTCAGATGAGTCAGCGTGTCGATGAGGTAGCGCTGAATATTAATGAGACCTTGGCGGAGCAGGTGGTCGCGTATTTAGTGGAATTTAAAGTGCCAAACCGGTGGTGTGAGGCGATTCAACACGTCTGTTCTGATGATAAACAAGATGAAAAACGGCGCGTGGGGGAGCAGATGCCATACGGCATTCGGTTGATCAGTCGATAATACTGTTTTTTTGAGGGAGGGGGTATCTCGTTCGGCGGTTTTTTGTTTAACGCTTTCTTATTCTGTCCATTTTGCTCTGTCTTTCTTGTTTCTGCTTTTCTTGTTTCTGTCTTTCTTATTTCTGCCCTTTTTGTTTTGCCTCTGCTTATTTAATGTGACACAAATTGCTTTTTGCCTGCTGATTTTTCTTGCGTGATTTTTTACGCTCGGGCAGATAATCCACCATTAGCGTGCCAGTATTCGCTTGGTTTATGAGCCCAAATAAAAGCAAAATGGCATGGGTCATTCTTGTGATCATGTCATTGAGTAAGCCGAAATAGCACGTTCCTTTTTTTGTTGAGCAGGTTTTCTGAGCAGGTTCGCTGAACATGCTAAGCTGATTAAAGAGTATTAATGAAAGACTACAGTGCGATTTGTTTTAATGATTTTCGAAAAAGAAAGCACCTGGTTGTGGGATGGACTGGGTTGTGACGAGTTGGGACCGATGTCGTTGCGAAGGGTAATGGTGCGTACAGCGGGTTCTTCTTGATGATCAGAACAATTTTATACCCCACAGACCTCGGTTTGCATGGTGCTTTCATGCTTCAGCATGTGGTTGAATTGGCGGTTCGGTACGATGCGAAAGTGATTGCGTTGCACGCGGTTGAACCGCTGGGCGTGTTCGCCGACGCCGTACTGGAGACTTATATTCCGCAAGACATGATTGGTGACTTGCGTCAATATGGTATGCCAGCCGTCATGGAAGCCATTCGGCAGCAAGTGATTGAAGCGTTTGAAGAGGATTTCATCGATTTGCCCGTAGAGCCGAATCGATTCAGTGACGTGCGTGTTGTGTGTGGTGCGCCCGCTGACGTAATCCTTGAACAGCAGAAATTGGTGAATGCCGACTTGATTGTTATGGGGTCTTGTGGTGCGGATAACGTTCATCCGGGGCCATTGGGCTCAACGGCCAGTAAAGTATTGCAAGGCGCGTTGGTGCCGGTGTATTTGGTGCCGGTTGTTAAGAATCGCACGTCGGTTGAGACCTCGTTCTTATCGCTGAAACGGCCCTCTGAGTGAGCAGAATTAAAAAAGCTTAAAAAAGCGCGTATTTTATTCCTAAACCAAGCAGTGCGCTGGCCAGCATCGGTCGAAGCCATTGATCAGGCATTCGGGCTGCCGAATGCGTACCAAGATGAATAGCGGGAATTGAGCCCACAAGCAGCGCGCCCAGCAAAACAAAATCCACATTTCCCAGCATCAAATGGCCCAGTCCCCCGATCAAGGTGAGGGGAACCGCGTGCGCCAAATCAGTCCCTACAACGCGTACAGAACTGAATGTGGGATATAGCACCAACAAAGCGGCGGTACAGATGGCTCCAGCGCCAACGGAGGAGAGCGTGACCAGTGCGCCCATGATGATGCCAATCACAAGCGTATATGTGGTGGTGCTGCGTTGGGTGAAGAGTGATCCGCCTCGTTTTCCTACCCACGCGATCAGTTGTTTCTTGAATATCAATACCAGTGAGGTCAGAATGAGCATGACGCCCAAACTTGATGTAATCAGAGATTGGTAGTCATTGGCGTCGCTGAAAAACAGAGAAAGTATCCAGACGGTGATGAGCGAGGTGGGCAGACTGCCTATGGCTAGTATTTTTACAGTTTTCCAGTCAATGCTTTTTTTACGGTGATGTGCAATGACGCCACT
>JARRRL010000146.1:0-6413 GCA_037380725.1 Gammaproteobacteria bacterium
CATTAATGATGCCTTCGGCCCAGACTTTTTAACACAATACGATGTTGCCATTAGCTTTAAAGCGAGTAATGCCTACAGTCTCTATGCTTGGTATGCCCCTATCTGGGAAGACAACCCATCTCAAGCTCCAAACATTGACTGGGAAGTCAGCACCGCATCGAATGATCCAGACTTATCACACGGTTCTATCTGGTACCGCAAAGGCGATACTACTGTTTCCGAGCCCTCCACTTTCGCTTTATTTGGTCTCGGTTTATTAGGGTTAGCGCTGGTAAAAAGAACCAAAAATCATGCTTGAGTATTAAAATTATTCAAGCAAAATATTTCATCTGTACTGCTGCACGTTTCGCCTCAGCCCAACTCCAAGGACTTGAGGCGGAACGCTCTTATCAAAGGTTTATCATACAAACAGATGCCTTCTGCCCTGGAAGCACCCTGCCCTCTGTGCCACCTCGCTAATCCAGCGTCCTGCACCTCGCAAACCAGCTCTTACTTTCATCATGACAAACAGCGTATCTATTTACGCTGCCAAAGCTGCCACTTGGTTTACGTACCACCTCAGTATCATTTAAGCTTTGAAGAACAAAAACGCGTGTACGACCAGCATGAAAACCACGCGGAACACACGGGCTATCGCCATTTTCTGTCACGCTTGCTTAATCCCTTACTCACTCGACTCCCCTCATCCTCAAGCGGTCTCGACTTTGGCTGCGGACCTAGTCCTGTATTGGCCGGCATGATTCAATCAGCTGGTCATCACGTTACGCTTTACGACCCACTGTACGCCAATAACCCCGCCGTCCTACACGCTCAGTATGATTTCATCACCGCCACCGAAGTGATCGAGCACGTATTTGATCCGGCTCGCGAACTGAACACGCTGTGGAACTGTTTACGTCCCAACGGCATACTGGCGCTCATGACCAAATTGGTGAAAGACCAAAACGCCTTCACAACCTGGCACTACATTCGCGACATCACACACATCAATTTTTTCAGCCCAGAAACGTTCCAATGGCTGTCCCAATGTTGGCATACTGAGTGTGAATTTATCGGAGCAGATGTGATGTTGTTTCGGAAAATGGCGTAGCACACGCGCATCGCCTCAGAACGCGCATCGTCAACTTAGAACCAGAACTCTTCTCGACGACAACGCGCCACAAGACTATGATCTTTTAGGCACCGTTTTTCTGGGTACATTCATAAAAGCAACACCACATGTTAGATCCAGCAACACAATCCAGCAACACGGCGCACACTCAAGCACACGCTGCGAGCGTTTGGGCATCACGTACGTAGCACGACACGACACAGGACACGTGAACAGCACTCAGACGTGCTTTTTCCCACCAACTGCACACAGGGATCAGCCATGGAATACACCAAAACGCAACAACTGTTGACACTCAGTTTTCTTTCCTACTTAGGTTTTCAATTGAATCAGAACGACCACCGTAATGCGCTGGCCATTTGCCCCTTAATCAAACGGGGTTTAGAAACCTGGGAACCCATTGCCAATCGATGGGAATTGGTCTGGGGACCCGCTGTTTACCGTTTCCCGCTTGCAATTTTTGATGACAATTTGATGTTTGTGGTCAAGGATAAAACAACCCCAGATACCTACGCCATTGTTCTGCGTGGCACAAACCCCGTCGCCGTCTCGGACTGGCTCTTCGAAGATCTGAAGGTACGCCAGCTTATTCCATGGCCCACCACAC
Organism: Gammaproteobacteria bacterium; assembly: GCA_037380725.1. Classification (GTDB taxonomy): domain Bacteria; phylum Pseudomonadota; class Gammaproteobacteria; order Pseudomonadales; family JANQJO01; genus JARRRL01. Next base: position 1,719 of record JARRRL010000146.1, read on the forward strand.
CACAAACGGGTAAATTAAACCCCAAAATTTCCCAAGCAACGCATATTGGCCTTCAAATATTGAAAAATATGATCGCCACCACGGGTACGCCGGGTGCAGGCGAAGACCTTAAAGTATTACTGCGTCGCATTATTGCCGATAAAACAACGGAACAAGTCGACATCAGCGTCACAGGCCACAGCCTAGCGGGAGCCTTGGCACCCTTGCTCGCTCTGTGGCTGGCGGATACGCAAGGTGAAGAATGCGTGGACAAACATGAACAGTGGGACACCCAGCGTGTTACAAAACTGTCGTGCACCGCCTTTGCAGGCCCTTCTCCAGGCAACAAAGACTTTACAGCGTATTATGATCGCGTCATTGGGCAACAAACACAACGTATCCACAATCATTTGGATGTCGTCCCACACGCATGGGCACAATCAACCATGAAAGGCTTATTATCACTGTATAAAGGAACAGCTAGTCCTAACCTGTTGCTCATCGGTGTGTATTATTATTTTCTACTGACCACTCGCCACCTTAATTACGAACAAATTAAACCCGAAACCCCCGCTTTTCTAGGAACCATTAATTCAAAATTGAAAAATTTTATTGAACAAATGATCGATCAACACACCATGGGCTATCTCAACGAATACAACATCAGTGAATGTGTTGGCATGGGTGCGCTCAAGGAGCTTTGGTCTCTGCCCAGTAAAAAACGGCGTTCACCCCCTTTGGCGACGAGCAATCCCGAATTCAACGGTTAACTCATCATTACAGTTCAATCCTCAACCGTTCAATCCTCAGCAGACATATTGTCAGCATTGAGGATTGAACGCGCTCTTCTCTTCGCTTCCCTTGTATGGCTTCGTGTGCTCACACAATCAGGACTTGCACGCACATAATGTACTTATACAGCGATTTCAAAATACACTTACACCGGTCTCAAGGACACTTCGCCCACACAAAAAATCTGTTCCCCCTGAATGGTTTTCACCCGTAATTGTCCCTGATCATCGATGCCACCATTCATACCTTCTACGGCCTCCGCATGCTCGGATTCCAATCGAATATTTTGCCCCTGAAACTGATCATAACGTGGCCATTTTTCATGCAAAAAAGCCCATTCCCGTGAAGCCAACGCATCTAATAATCGTAAAAACACGCACAACATTTCCGCCGCCAACTCACTTTTTGTCGGCAGAGGATACCCCGTATCAAATAAACCGATCGCTGGGCGTGCAAAGGACTTCGACGCCGCATGACGCACGTGCAAATTGAGACCTACACCACAAAAAACTGAAACGGTGTCACGCTGAATCGACTCACCGCCACTGCGGGCCAAAGCAGACGATTGAATCAAAATTCCCGCCAATTTTCGATCATCAAACAACAGATCATTCGGCCATTTTACCCGCACCGGAATGCGATATTGTTTATTCAACCAATCGCACAACAACACCCCCAACGCTGGTGACAAACGCTGATCCAGCGTCGTTCGAGGCAAGCTCACCGCAACCGTCGTCATTAAGCAATCACCAAAGGCCGCTTGCCACACGCGGCTCAAGCGCCCACGCCCCATCGTTTGGTACTCCGCCAAGACTGCTCGAGGTCGATAACAGGAGCTCGGTGGTGAGCGTTGAAAATCGGCCTGCGCCCAATTCTGGGTTGAATCCACCCAAGGTACGCTGTGAATGGCATCATAAGTCAGTACACTTTTTTGCAAGTCAGAGGTGTGCAAGTCAGAGGCTTGCACCGCCAGCAATCGCCGCAAATGTTCGTTCACTCTCTCCACACGAACCACATCAATGGGCAAAACCTGCAAAGCCGTATCGACGCCCCACGCGCATGTATTTTCAGGCAGCACCAACGGAAACCCTGCTTGCTTCAAGCGCCACAAGGCCACGCATCCATCGTCAATCGATATGGAAAAAGATGAACAAAAGTCACCTAGACAAACAGGCGCGTGCGCCAACAACCAGTGCACCCAGCGCGACTCATTAACGCCGACACTCTGATCATTCACCATGCTGTACGACTCTCCATGCTGTCATGCACAGCGCCTTACCCTCTTTTTATTTACTCTTTTTTACTCTGCTATTTTGTCACTTTGTCACTGCCGTTGTACGCTGGCTAAACGCTAACATTCGCTCAAGCGGCTTCAGGGCTCGGGGGATCATATCTGCCGCAACGTGAATTTCGTTGCTGCCCTCGGCTAAACTTGCAGCGAGAGAATCCAATTGATTAAGCGCCATCCAAGGGCAATGGGCACAACTGCGGCACGTCGCGCCTTCACCAGCTGTCGGCGCTTTAAGAAACGTTTTCTGGGGGCAGCGTTGCTGCATTTTGTATAATATTCCACCATCTGTTGCGACAATAAAAGTCTCCTGCGGCATAGTGGCGGCAGCATTGATGAGCTGACTGGTTGAACCGACCGCATCGGCCAAGGCAATGACAGACGCCGGTGATTCAGGATGCACCAATACCGCCGCTTCGGGGTATACGTTTTTTAAGTCATGAATGCCATTCGCCTTAAACTCTTCGTGGACAACACAAGCGCCATTCCACAGCAGCATATCCGCGCCTGTGCTTTTCTGTAAATAGGCCCCGAGATGCCGATCCGGAGCCCAAATCACCGGCTCACCTTGTTGTTTCAAATGCTCGAGTAAGCGTACAGCAATACTGGATGTCACAACCCAGTCCGCTCGCGCTTTGACCGCCGCAGACGTATTCGCGTACACCACAACCGTTCTTTCAGGGTGCTCATCGCAAAACGCAGAGAACGCTTCGACTGGACAAGAAAGATCCAAAGAACATTCAGCCTGAAGCGTTGGCATCAGAACCGTTTTTTCCGGACTGAGAATCTTCGCTGTTTCCCCCATAAAACGAACCCCCGCCACCACCAGTGTCGTTGCCGCGTGCGCACGACCAAAGCGCGCCATCTCCAACGAGTCGGCCACACAACCCCCAGTTTCATCGGCCAAAGCCTGCACATCCGGATCGGTGTAATAATGCGCCACCAATACCGCGTCTTTCTCTTTCAGTAATGACCGGATTCGTACTTTCAACGCCGTTTTATCGGCTTCGGGTAAAGTTACACGACAAGCCTGCGCTTGATCGATCGCGGAAGCCAACTGCTCAGAAGCCAATTCTTGCATAACGCACCTTATTCCTGTTTTTGCCACACAACCGGGACAGTTTAACGGGAAACTTCATCAAATTACACGAGAAAACGTTGCCAGAACGCGAGCACAATACGATCAAAGATTAAACAGAGCAAAGATGACAGGGATAAGCAGACAGGAGACGAAAATAGACCAAGAATCGTAAGAAAAGAAAGAAAGAAAAAATGAAGCCAACGAATAAAACGACAAATAACACACTAAATAAGACATCCAACTCAACCCATCAGATCACAAATAAAGATCACTATACGGACAAATCAGATGCCTTACAGGTGTGTCCAAACGCTTAAATTAGACCGACTAAAGAAGCTCAAGCGTTATGGTTCACGACAGCGACAACGGTTTATACTCAGTCACTCTTACCGCACAAACTGACTACGCAGACTTGCGACGTAAACGCACGCCTAAACCTGCCAAACCAAGACCCAACAACGCCAAAGTACCGGGTTCAGAAACGTTGCGCGTATCCAGTTCCAGAACACCTTTAATGTCAAAGCTAGTAGAAATTTTTTCTATGGCTTCAATATAGCTGCTACCCTGAACATTCAAAGTATAAAGATCACCATTAACAAGAAAACTTTCTGACAAGTTATTATACGCAACCTTCACGATATCTGCGCAAAAAGGTATATTGTTGCCAACGCCATTCGCATCTCCATTCGCACAAGGATCGTCGTTATTGGGTGTTTCAATATGAGTGAAGTCAAAGAAAAAGCTTTTCGTTCCAACAGAAGTACCATCAACTTCGATCGTAGTATCCAACTGTAAAGTTGCTGAGCGTAATATGTCATTAACTATATCAGTATTGGGTGAAAGTGGATTGTTGTTGAAAGTCCATGTTCCCAGATCAAAGGCTGCCGAAGGAGAAGGCGGCAATTCAACCTGAAATGGCGTTGAAGCGGTCTCAAATACATAATCACTTTGTGGACCCTGAGTTAAAAGAGGTGTACCCCACGCCATACTGGCTGTGTCAGTACCGTTTCCGGAAACAGAAATCGCTACTGGATCAATATTGATCCAGCTGGCAGTCAAGCCGCTGAACTTAACAACACTTGCGTTGGCGAAACTGGATACCGACAAAGCGCCAGCGCACAGCAGACCGCAAGTAAATTTATTAATTTTTTTCATCTTATCTACACCTCTAAGATTCATTCAAAAATTCTAATTTATGAAATAATCAGAACTACGCGCCTTACCTCACGTCTCAGCTTTATACGCCAAAAATAAAATTTCTTGCTTAAAACCATTCTTCCTTTTAATGCAAGGTTTCTTATCACGCAGCAGCCCAGAGCTAGAGCACATATCATGCCAGTATTATTAAGATATCAAAAACAGACGCTTATTTATAAATAAGCGTCGATAATATTTAAAATTCCAACTTCCCGTAAAATTTATTGACACAAATATAAGCATCATAAATATAAGTGGTTTCACACTAACTTTATGATTTAAATAATCTTAACACACAGAAACGATTATATCTTGACCGAAACAACCACGGTATGGCTGTCAGCGTTCAATAAACAAC
>JARRRL010000147.1:0-8321 GCA_037380725.1 Gammaproteobacteria bacterium
TGCGTTACTGCCGTCTCGTCCAACCAAAATCCGCGCTTTAAGGTGACTACGTGCTGTCGCTCCGACCGGTCACTATCATCATATTCCTCTCGTTCTGGCTCATCCTCAGGCGACCCCATCAAAAAACTACCCGGTGGAATATACCGCATCACCAACTGCTGACTGGCCACTGGAATTAGGGCGTATAACCCATACTCGTCAACACCCACTTCATACACCGGTGCGTCACCCACTCGTCCGAAGCACGGCATCGCACCTTCACCTACCACAATCTGCGGGCCTTCATGTTCACCCGAAGAAGGCCAAAATAACGTAAAATCTTCCGTCGTCGCCAGCACGCCTTCGTCCGTTACCGATAAACTTTGCGCCCAGAAAAAATCAGTGCTGACGCAGCCTTTGAGTTCGATTATTTCGTGGCGGCTTTGTATTCGGTGCGTCACGGGCTCAATTGAAGAATCGCCGGATGACCGGAATAAGCGCTCAGTCACTAGACGCTCTGGAACACCCATAAGTGATTTTACGTCATCCAGCGCTGCGACCGTTACCCCAAACGCTGCATCTTCCGGTTCTTCACCAGATTCTAAAGCAACGACCTCCAGGCGGTTTCCAGCACCACGCAAATAACCGGATTTTTTGTTGAATGGCTCACCCAGCTCATTCACTAATTCATGCCATAAGGCTTCGTTCCAATCAGGCAGCTCCGTGCGCTCTCCACCCTGCACCGTCCAATAACGGAGCGCCACGGTAAAAGCATCCCGCGCTGCACCAGAGGATGCATACACTCGCCCTCCCAAGCGCCAAGCGCTTTCTAAAAAGCACGCGCAATGATCCCGATTTTTGTTCTCCAGTAAAAATTGACTCATCCGCCGATAATAATCAGTAGTTTTTTGCAGAGCAGCCACGCGATATTCCTCAGACCAGCTCGGCGGCATTAACCCCAATGCAAACAGCAAGTACTCCGCATGGACAGAAGGGTACCAATCCTTAAGGTGCTCATTTATAATTTCGTGGACTTTATTAGCATCGACCCGGTGAACCCGAGACTGATGCTCACCTGCACACCCCCACCCCTGCACCAGATCATGAAACCCCCTGTACCCCGAACGCCATTCGCCACAATTATCGTATAAAGACCACACAATACCCGGATAAGAGAGTATGTGATGCTCCAGCGCGGGCCCGGCCGTCGTCAATCCTTCACGCAACGCGCGCACCAAACCGAGCGGAAATCGCTGAGGCGTCAAGCTCAGGGCACTGAGCACGATCATCGCATCATCTTCCGTGAACCTCTCCGTTTCCGTCAAACGCGACAAACGTTGCGCCTTACCCTTTAAACCAAGCCCTTTAAATATATAGGGTGCAACCATGACACGGCAATCGCGCGCCCGCAATTGGTAGCTCAAGCCTTTCCATACCGCGTCTTCAGGCTCATCCGTAATCAACAAACAAGGCGCCGCATCATCAGGCACGGGCAACGGCCCCCGAACACGAGGCGGCAATACCTCTTTCCAACGGCGTACACTCCATTTACTCATGGCTTGCCGTCGCTCCCAAACCTCCACAACCGCACCAATGCCTAAGCCACCCAATTGTTTAGCGATCAGCGCGGTAAGTTGCGCAATATCCCGCTGGTAAACAGCGCGTCGCGCATGAAAATCCACATAAACCCAGATCTCAGCGGGCAAGGCCCATTCTTGTTCATACGGAATAGCGGTAATCACCTGCCTTTGCGCCAACTGTCGCACCACCCGGGGAATGTCCAGCTTCCGCGAGGACGCCAAATTCTGCATATTCGGTAGCAAAAGGTGCGTGACATCATTCTCTTTGCTGCCATAAGGGCGCTCGCTGCAGCGTGGTCCGGCATGGTGCAACCACAGAGACGCTGGCTGAGGTGTTGAAATTTTTCCTTCCTTTGGCAACTTCAACGTTTCATAAGCACCAATAACCGACAAAATAGACTCTTTTTCACCATAGTCCGATTTTTTGCGTGAAGCGCAATACGCCACAGGAAATGCCCACGCATTATCCGGCTGAAAATCGTATGGCGTATCAACAGTGAGGGCTAACGACGCTAAACGCTCACCCACCGGAACCACAACCTCACCTACCGCTGTCTCAGCCCTATCGTCAGTAGTCCGCTCAGGGACATAACGTAAATTCAGAGCACTGAGCACAGACGCCATTTCATCTGAAGCAAGCGCTTTCACCGAGCCATTCAACGCCCGAAGAACCCGCAAGGCATCGGCAATGTCACTTTTCAAGGATAAATCGCTCCTTTGCATCGCTCAAAGGTTCAAACCTGAGCCAATTCCCATACATCACTCCCGCGCAAGCGGAAATCCACTATTACATGAAAACCTGGCCCTTTCGCTCCGCCTCAAGTCCTCACCGCATCACGTTTCGATTCGGGGAATACTGCAGACAATAACTTTGCAATTTGTGAAAGCAACTTTCTATACACTTCATCATCACTGATCGACTGAGACTTTCCTGCAAACTGAACCGCTCCACCTTCATCTCGTTGTATGATACGAGCTATGGGTAGGTGAATCCCCGGTGCTGATGATGACGCCCCTTCTCTCAACGCAGCACAAAACTTCGCAAGGTACTCAAAATATTCTCGGCGGACGGCGCCCCCTTTCTGCGACCACCCACCGTATGAAAAATAACGTTTTTTGAGAAACCCTGTCGCTACATCGATTTCATCTTCAAGCGCATCGTACACTCTTTTCGGCCAGTCGCTGTGCTTTCGAATCAACTCGCCATCAACATCCCCCAACAACGCCACGACGATCTTGTCAAAGAATTTCTCTATGCGCTTCTCACGCTCCGACTCAGAGTGATGACTTGAATCCTGACAACACTCCTCGAACGTTTTACTCAACAGGCTTATGGGCTCCGGCGACTCAGGGTGAAGCTCGCTTTCACTTGCAAATCCCTGTGTTTTACGTGCAGATTCACTCCACTTATCACGGTTATCCGACCACCGATAGTGTGGCGCTTGCAACGTAACAGCACACACAACGGCGCGCTCGATAAAGGTTATAATCTGACCAATTAAATCTTTATCCGTCTCCTCCCTCAGCAACAACGAGAAGCGGGCGTACCTTCCTTTCAAGGATGAACGACGCAGCTCAGACGCCCACTCTGGATCAATCGTGAAAAAAACGAGAAGAGAGGCAAAACCTTGAACAACCTTGACCCAATCACTTAAAACCACACTAAACTGCCCCCCACCCTCTTTCGAGGCCTGATGCTTTAAGTTCTGATACTCCCGACAATACTCGATCAAATAGTTGCAAATTCTTTTTATTTTCATAATATTCACAGTATGAGGGAGATCAGCAATCACCGCCTTATACTCCCCATAACGCCGCTTGCAGGAACCACTCACAGCGGCATGATCCTCGAAAAAATTATTCAGATTCTCTTCCCATTTCTTACACTCACTGCTTAGAAATTCTCTGTACTCACTGATTTCTTCATCGATCGACACACGCCCAAAATACGCAATCACATCTTCAGCCACGCGTTGCATTTCAGCGTCATCTTTCGCGTAGGCATCCGCAGCACACTGGCTGGAATCCAGCTTTAGAATCAGCGATAACTCAGCAAGCGCGTGGTTGAAAAAATCCTTCATGCCTGCTTTATCCAATGATAAAGCATCATAATTCAGGTCCGAGATCATTAACGACTGTCTCTCCTCATAGACCTGCCCCAAAACCTCTCCCAAACATTGCGCCTGCCGACACCGATGCCCTTCAGGAAAGGCGTTTTCCCGAAGATCCCACCAGTCTACCCCTTTTTTAAAACCAAGGGTGATAATACCAATTTCGAATTTGCCCTCACCGCGTCTCTCCCGAGCCAGCAAACACGCGCACAGCTCCCACAAACAATGCGGACTGTCCAGATACTCCGGCGTAATCACCAGTAAACGGCGCAAGTTTATCGCAATAAGTTGCACCAACTCGGCGATGCTGTCGCCCGTCTCCAAGAAATACTCCTTTCTGACCACCGCCCCATCGTGATCACTGGCGTTGTATGCCTCAATTGTCTCATCCGGAAAACGTTCCCGTTGCTCCGAAGTCTGCACATCACGCCGGAACGTTTTCATATACACCCGACGATCCCCCTGCTTTGCCTGCAAAGCAGGGCCATTCACCCTATCCGTGATCCCTTGCACAAACGCCTGATTTGCCCCCGCATAACTCACCCAAATTGCACGTGGCATCGGTATGTGGCATAACGAATTTTCAGTACGCGCCGTCATGTCATTCCCTCCTAATCACCTTTCACTGTTTCCCCTGCCCGGACCGTGACAAACACCCTGTGTTGAGAAGAAAGTTGAATACTTGAGCGTGTGGGAGTGAAGAGCGGGTGCTGGCGAAGGTAAAATAATGTTTCATCAACCGACATAAAATGTCTCCGCTCCCTAAAGGGCGACTACCGTTTGTCAATAAGCCCAACCGCAGCGATGGCAACGTCGCATCACAGTGACTTGCACGCCAAGTGATCCATCATCACCTCCATTAACTCCGCGCGTTCTAATTCTGGATACTCCGACAAAGCGCGCACTATATCTAAAAACTCAGAAGGACCAGGTCGGTAGGAACGGTCCGCCTCCACACCCTGATCAAGAATAAACTGTACAAGTTGTGCTATAATTTTTTCCTCGTCCATCGGCTTGATGTCTGCGCTGTACTCCAAGTGCGTCTGGTAAATATCCATCAATCGCGCACGAGCCTGATCTCGCTCTATAGGCACAGACACATCCAGCATCGCACACCGCCTCACAAACGCTGGTGGCAACAAGCGCTCACCGTTCGAGGTAATCACCACAAATAACGGGTGCTGCTCCTTGTTGCGTATGGTTTCCGCCACCTGCGGGATAGAAAGCTCACCCGTATCCAAAATTTCCAACAACGCATTGGGCAAACTTGAATCCGCTTTGTCAATTTCATCAATCAACAGCACGGTGCCCGGCTTATTATGCGGCTTTTCACCGCCGTATTTCTTGAGGGTATCCGGCGCTATTGCAGCCCATACCTTACCCGGTCGTACATAATCAGAAATGGGCTTCAGCGCTTCTCCTTGCTTGAGCAAATTCGCATCTCCCATCCGCTGCAAGTGATCAATGCTGTAAAGCATGTCATCAATCGTGACACTGTGGTTCACCACAATTTTCACCAAACCCCATTCCAACTCACTGGCGATCGCGTACGCCAAGCTCGTCTTCCCAACGCCAGGGTCCCCTTTCACTAACAAAGGACGTTGCGCGAAAAATGCCGCCTTGATAGCGCCAACGTGCGCATCAGATAAGCTGTAAGCGGGAAAACGACGCCCTAAGTCAGCATCGATTTCTACGCGTTTCGGTTGTAACACTTTTACACGATCCATAATTTCTTTATCTTGGCTCACCTTAAACAACTCCTTAATTTTATCCCTGTCGTAATCCTACTTTTCATCAATCTCATCCATCGGACCGATTTTACTACACCGATATATTTTGGCTGTCAAACAGTTAATTATTAATCATATGTTTATGCTTATTGCTTCTCCGAGTATACTGAGGGGCTCCTCAGTGTTGATTCTTAAAATCTGATTTCAACAAAAAGCACGTTTCATCCGCCGAAAAAGGAAGTAGGCTATGTCATCACAACCGTTCGCACAACAGTCCAGCACCCACAAAGCTTTCCGCCGGGGCACCCCACGATCGGGTTCTGTCGCAAAAATGAAGACATCGAGGTACGATCATCTATCACTTAACCACTTGCAGACACCGTCAGACAAATAATAATCAAATTTAACGGAATACACTTTCCAAAGGACATCCTGTTAAGCTGTGTTCGCTGGTACTTGGCTTACAAATTGAGCTGAAGAAATAGTGGCAGAACGTGGTACACAAGTGGATCACAGCACCATACAGCACTGAGTCGATCAATACGCTTCAACTTGAGGCTGAGTTCACGAAGAAATGGAAGCGACCTACGGATTCCCGCTGGCGCATGGATGAGACGTACATCCAAGTTAAAGGGGAATGGAAATATCTCTATCGAGTGGTCGACAAATCCGGAAACACCATCGATTTTTTGTTGACCGCAAAACGAGATAAAAAAGCGGATCTGCGCTTTTTTAATAAGGCCATAGGCACTGCTGGAGAAGCAGAATTCGTCAACATTGACAAAAGCGGCGCTAACACCGCAGCGCTGGAAAAATTAAATAAATCTATGGATAAGCCGATCGAAATACGGCAATGAAAATCAAGGGTTTCAAAAAGTTTCACTCGGCCCACAATACATTGGCTATAAGCAACTAGAGCAACTGGTCTTGCTGTGAAACTTCTGTCGAAGAGCCCGTTGCGGGAAAACCGCACGGCGGGTTCTGTGGGAAGCGGAAGAGCCCGTTGCGGGAAAACCGCACGGCGGGTTCTGTGGGAAGCGGTGTTGATAACAGCACCGCTGACCCGAAAACTGATCGCCAAATGTTCGCGCCAGTTCACCGGATTCTGACTTATACACTTCGTAGCTCACGATTTTTCGACTAAAGATATCCATCGCCAGTTACAGATAGAACCACTGGCCTTTTACCGGGCCAGGCAACCACGAGGCGTCCCACGTTTAGCCGTAAGACTAAACGTGTCGAGTGAGGAGCATTCGCCCCTCCTCACGGAATGGACATCAGCTCAGGCTCTGTCCATTTCCAATGCTAAATTACGGCTGACCTAAAATTTAGCGCGTTCTAGCGGTCAGCCGGAAAAGTTTGCCTCAATAATCTTCGAACCTCTTCGTCCTGATCCTGCGCCAGTATCTGTTGCACAGTCGAGCTCAGGCTGGGGTTTTGCGCCAAGTTCACTCGAACAGGTGTGTTCTGATCCTGCGCCAGTGTCTGTTGCGCCGCCTCAGAGTTCAGGCTGGGGTTGCCCGCCAAGGCAAATAGAACATCTGCGCTTTGATCCTGCGCCAGTGCCTCCTGCCGTGCCTCAGAGGTCAGGCTAGGGTTGCGCGCCAAGTTCATTCGAATCCATCCGTTCTGATCCTGCGCCAATATCTGCTGCGCTGCCTCAGAGTTCAGGCTGGGGTTGTCCGCCAAGGCCGCTCGAACATCTGTGTCCTGATCCCGCGCCAATGTCTGCTGCACAGTCGAGGTCAGACTGGGGTTGCCCGCCAAGTAACTTCGAATCTCTATGTTCTGATCCTGCGCCAATGTCTGCTGCACCGCCTCAGAGTTCAGGCTGGGGTTGTGCGCCAAGTACCTTCGAACCGCTGCGTCCTGATCCTGAGTCAGTCTCTCCTGCCGAGCATTAGAAATCAGGCTGGGGTTTTCCGCCAAGGCCTCTCGAACCTTTGCATTCTGATCCTGCGCCAGTGCCTCCTGCCGAGCGTCGGAAGTCAGTCTGGGATTGCCCGCCAACTCTCTTCGAACCCATTCGTCCTGATCCTGCGCCAATGTTTCTTGTGCTGCCTCAGAAGTCAGGCTGAGGTTGCGCGCCAAGCCCTTTCGAACCTCTGTGCCCTGATCCTGCGCCAATGTCTGCTGTGCCGCCTTTGAAGTCAGGCTGGGGTTGCGCGCCAAGGCTTTTCGAACCCATTCGTCCTGATCCTGCGCCAGTGTTTGCTGCGCCGCCTCAGAGCTCAGGCTGGGGTTGACCGCCAAGACCTCTCGAACCTCTGCGTTCTGATCCTGAGCCAGTCTCTGCTGTGCCGCCTCAGAAGTCAGGCTGGGGTTGACCGCCAAGTGCCTTCGAACATGAGCATCATTACTATGCACAAAAAACTCTTGTAGTGCCGGTGATATATGTTCATCCATAGTCATTGCACGTTGAGTTTCCAGATCTCTTGTGACAGAGCGCACACCACCATCGGACTGATAAAGATCCACGGTTGAATGAGTATTTTGATTAATTTGATTCAAATTCGCTGGATCAAGACTGTCAACGGCTGAGCGTATATCATGTGAAATTTGCCGCAGGGTCAGTACTGAATCCGCACTCGCTACAGCGGCTATCTCACGCCAAATTTCCGAGGGAAGCGCTACAGGGGCATAAGCTTGTGGGGGAATGGTATGATTGGCGACAGGTGCGCTTACGCTCGAATGACTAATAAAATTATCCATGCTGACTTTACTCCAAACGCGCTTATTTTTGATTGGGGCATTCTATCAACAATAAATCAAAAGTAAATCTATTGTAATCTTTCTGGCCGCCTTTTTAGTCACCCTGTGCTGATTAGTTTTTTATCAGGTCGATGGGGTAAAAGATGGGGGGTTCTGTCGCAAAAAATTCGCCAAAAATGCGTCAAGCCAAGGGTTTCAAAAAGTTTCAC
>JARRRL010000148.1:0-6359 GCA_037380725.1 Gammaproteobacteria bacterium
TTGGGGGGTTCAAGAGTTGCAGCTTGGGGGGTTCAAGAGTTGCAGCTTGGGGGGTTCAAGAGTTGCAAGAGTTGATGGTCAAGAAAAATATTGAATGCTTCAATACCCACGAAAGTCACAGCAAACACGCTACCCACAGCGAATCCACTCTTGCCTTATCGGTTTGATTCTCTTATCCGATCTACTACCTGTTGACTGGAATCGCGCTTATCGCCGAGCCAAGCGGGGATTCCAGAGGCACTAACTTTGGCTCACTTGCGCCCGCGCTGCTGCGCAATACGCCCTTAAGATAAAGAGCGCATCGGACGACTATGTAGATTATTAGCGACGTAGATTATTCGCGACACATGCGACGCTAAGGCTAGCCACACAGAAACTCAACATGGCACCAGCAACGGCTAAAGGTAGTGTCACCGCGCCCGTAGCTCCAGCCGCTGCAGCAGCACCAGGTTGCACATTTGAGTGATTCAAGAGTTGATTACCAAGATAGGCGTTTAATGCTTCAACTCCCACAGCGAGTGTACTTTTGTATGTTTCGGCAGAACCTGAATTACCCATCAGTTTTCTCACTATGCCGACGGGTATGCTGGTTATGGCCGAACCAACCAGAGATTCCAGCGCCACTAACTTTGGCGCACTTGCGACCGCGCTGCTGCGCAGACAGACACTTCCAAATGCACCTACCGCAGCGCTAACACCCACACCCATAACTGTCTCGCTTACAAACTTTAGTGCACTTGAACACGTCGAGCTAGGTTGCGTTTCTGTCTCTGTTTCAGGTCGACTTGTCACGGCTTGATCGGCTGCTTCGCCTTCACTCGCAGTGTTACCGAATTGTGAAAAGAGGAAATTGCCTAGTGGCATGGAAGAAATGACCGGTCGAGCGGTATTGACTACTTCACCAATACGTTGTGCGAAAGAAATGGGGCCACGACAATCGGGGCAATTCGAACTATTTTGGTTCTCAGATGTGCGCCAGCGTTCAATACATGGCGTATGAAAAGTATGAAGGCAAGGCTCTATCGTCGTGAGGTTACTTTGTTCAATATCTTTGGGCTCTAAGCAAATAGAGCAATCCTCTAAAGCGTTAGGCGTTGATATTTGGGGTTGTTCGACAGAAAGTGCGTTATTTATCATAACGGTTCCTTTTAAGGCTTAATTTGGATTAACGTGCATAAATTAAATACTTTTTTGACCAGTTCTGACACAATGAATGTGTTAAAAATTAATCAGACGCGGCCAGCGTTTTCGGATCGAATAATAAAACTGTTTTGATAAAACTGTCCAGCTCAAACATTAAATTGATAATATTATCAGAATAATGGCTGAATGTTGATCGAATTCGAACTGAGCATATCAGAGAAATCCTGAACACCCCCATGCATCAATGCTACGGATCAATGCTACGGCAGCCACAACAGAGCAATTGCAGACACTTAGTGAACGACACCCCGTGGACATACACGCTTGACTGAAATCAAGATAAAATAAGAAGAGATGGAACCATCAAAGATCACACCATGATGCTTAGCATTTTCCGCCAAAACGGCTTCAATAGGGAGCATCGCAGTGTTAAGATTCTGCCCAAGCCCTCCATCAAGGACGCAGTGAGCAACACCGCCGAGAGCCGGTTTTTAGTCATGCACAACATTTGGGAATACGCCGTGTCGGCCACGCCTTCGCTTTTGGCTCCACAGCCAAGGTTTTCGCTTGCCCATCACAAAAAGAACCCGAAACAAATGAAGCTGTAAAAAGTGTTTTATTAGGCAATCTTGACAACTTCCCCAAATATTTTAATGAAAAAATAATTTCAGACAGCTTGCGACTCGCCTTTTCCGAATGCACATTAAAAAACAGATTCATTCACACAGAAGGTTGACTCATGGCCGGCCCTGATCACCATTCACAACACCTTATTTTCAGTGTACGCCTGGTACGCACAACGCTGGAAAACCACCCCAACAAAAAGGGAATCAGCAAACAGGATGGAATCACCCTAACCAAAACCATACTGAAGAGGGTGTCCGCTTGGGCGACTTCCAAAAATGGGGTGTCATAAAAGACTCAGAAGCAAAAAAACAGATTACAATCTGTGAACTTAATAATTTATTTCAGCACTTGCGACAATTCAGAAGACTCAAACCTTACCTCAAAAAGGCAATAAAAATAGCCTCTCTGTATGAATCCAATCCAATTAAATATATTGAAGCGTGTCTAAATCATTTAGACAGCATCTCTGAGGCGTATCAACAGGCCTCAAGGAAAAAAGACGCGCTTTCTTGCGTTTTTTGTGCACCACTGAGCAGGCTACGGGGCATAGAGGAAAAGGGCATAGAGGAAAAATTAAAAGCCATATAGATTTGAAAAGCTATTCTTTTTATTATTCAATTTATTATTTTTCTCCCGAGAAACCTCAATCAGAAACAGTAGTCGCCGTCTCAGCATAACCAGATAACACTCAGATAACAGCATGAACAACTGAGTAGATATAATAAATATATAAACGAAAAATCAATAAGCCCCATAAAACCAAGCCTGTATCTCTGCGATATGCCCAGTCACTGGCTCATCCGCTCTCCCTGAACGATGCGCAACCCCAAGGCCAACGCCAGCATGATTAAGTTGTCATCACGCGCCGATTGGTCTATTTTCACAAACAACGTGAAGCAGAGCGTAATACAGCATCGGAAACGTGCGCATTCAAGTTTCTTGAATAAACGAGAAAAGGATTCTCTTGTGGATAGTGAAACTATTGAATTTACCGACATTCTGCTGAATTCTATTCAGAAATCAACGCAACATAAAATGATCGATAATAAACTAAACCTCAAACCTTATACAGAGTGGGCGCAGGCATTGTGTACGTATTTAGGAGGAGAAGTTGCCGTCGCATTGGCTTTCCGTCAACCACAAATCATGCTCGACACCAACAGTGAGCAATATACGTTAACGGATCCGGGTTGCCTGGGCGCTTACGGATTCCATCCAAGCGCCGGTGAAACGCTTTATGAGCACTACCTATCACATGACCCTCGAACACAATACAGCAAGTGGCCCACATCGGGTGTCGACAAATGTTATACTGACATCGTTGTTCAAAATGAATTTTCAGATTGGCTAGCATCAAGCGATCTCGATAACTTAGGTGTTGTTCTGAGTTTCTCATACGCCTCATCGAACACCCAAAGAAACACATACCCACCTCCTGGAATTGCCATTTACCCAAAACGAGGTAACACGCAAAGCGCAACAATCATGCAACGCGCACGACGACTGAAACCAATCCTAGAGCACGCGTTCAACATCAATCAAAAGATGCTTCTTTTGCAATCTGAATTACATAATTTTCATGAACTGCTGCCCGAACCAACGGCATTTTTCAACAGTGAAGGCAAGCACATTCGGCATAATTTTCTCTTTGAAGAATTCTTATCCACCGCACGCTGCTTAGGCATCAAAGAAGGAAAATTTGTCCATCTCGGCAAGTGCCACCACGCATCAAGCGAACTGGAACACATCATCAAACAGATCATCGCAGAAGGAATCAATTATCAGGGTAAAAAATGCGTTTATTTCCATAGCGTAAACAGTGACTTTCTCATCAAAGTCAAGCCCATCTTTCACCCGCTACATCCACTCAGCACACATGCCACCACACATGCCACCACACATGCCGTTGGCACCCTGACCGTACGCACACTTCCACGCAGGGCGAACATCTGTCCCAAAAAAATTAAACACACTTTATCGGAAATCTATCCACAAACAACCATTACCAAGGCCGAATCGGAAAACATTGCACTCTTAATGCTCGGATTAACAGCCAAACAAATTGCACAAGAGCGAAACTTGAAAAAGAACAGCGTTGATCGAGTGATGTCAACCATATATGAGAAACTGAATGTCAGCGGGCGACACGAACTCATCGAACTCGTTCATTGGTTGATGTCGCCTTACTGATGTACACGTTGAGTAAGGTGCTCGCCGACCCGAACACCTTGGTCAATCCGATTCCACTTTTTCCCCACACATTTCTAATTCCCTTCACGGTCAGATTGCCTATGTGGAACAACTGGGCGAATCGTCCTTATTTTATCTAAGCGTAGAAGGCACAAACGAATTAGTAACGATTCGTAAAACCGGGGACCAGATGGTCGAGCGCGGTCACGTCATTTCTGTACCCATTCCGCGCGAACACTGTCACGTATTCAATAACGTGGGGCGAGCTTTTCCACGAACGGCCCGCCACAGCCCTGAGTAAGGCCGTATCGAGTAGCAGCTCGATAAAAATGAAAGCGATCATGAATAATGATGGGGGTAAAAACATTCTATTTTTGGGCGATAAAGCGTCTCCACTTTTTGAATGGCTAAAAAACACTGAACAGTTAGTGCTTCAAACATGGATATCACCATATCCTCAAAAAAGACGTTTTGGCCTTACTGCCAAACAGGGCAATAAACCTTCACATTTCATAGCTCCCGTGGAACAAAAGGGCCGACCCTAATTTTTGGAGTTTTATAGAAAACACCCCCAAAGGAGTCACCATTCACTATTTGAATGAAGGCGTGGACACTGGAGATATTATTGTTCAAAAAAAGTTTATTTCAATACAGAACAAGAGACACTGAGCTCATCATATGAACTACTGCAAATAACCATTCAAAATTTGTTTAAAGAAAATTGGCTTGACATAAAACATGGGACATGGGACATGGGACATGCAACAGGCAAAAACAATCGAACAAGGGCTCACGACACACAGTGAAAGACAAAGACGCTTTATCCCACTTGCTCACAGATAAATGGGATAGGCCACTATCAGTTTTAGAAAAATATACAGCAGAAACATGACTGTCACAACAATTTTGGGATAAATATGATTCCGAAATCGAAGCCTTCAGAAAACCAAACAAGACATAAGTAGTCTCAAGCGCTCGAACAGTTAAAAACAGCGGCTTTCCCGCTCGCTGTTGGATATTGAAAATACCCTTACTCCGCAGTTGCGCCAAGCCAAAAAGTACTTTACTTCCTATGCCTCAATCGCAGATACTCATGAGCGGGTTTTATTTTGCAAATACATTGTCACACGATCATGAACACGTAATAAATTATTGAGAGATAACCGCTATGGCCAAGCCCAACACAGTGCAAACACCGATCGATGTACGCAACAAAGTTGCTCGTTGGATTCTCGTCTGTTCGGGCACCCTAATTGGTGCCCTAGCTGTGGCTGCAATCTGGAAAGGAACGGACAATACCGCGCTGTCTATCTTCAACATGGTACTGCCGGTGGCCGCATCCTGGGTAGGTACCGTGCTCGCGTTCTACTTCGGACGCGAAAGTTTTGAATCCGCCAATCAGCAAGTCCGAGAGCTGATCGATCGCTTGTCACCCGAAGAACGCGCCCAAGCACGTGTACCGCAGATCATGCGCCCATTGGCCAAGACCGTATGCTACAAATATCCGTTTGGTAAAGGTGATACTGACGTCGACATCAAAACGTTACGCGCCAAACTGACGGACGACGCGAGTCGTATACCGATCCTAGATTCGAACAACGCTCCCCTTTATATGCTGCATTCGAGCACCTTTAACCGCTATCTGGCGAGCGGCGGCAAGGAAACCGATACCCTCGCAGTATTGCTCGCAGCCGATAAAGAAGAAAACCTCGAATACGGACCTGGGAAAGGATTCGTCATCGTTTCCGAATCAATGACGATTGGCGATGCCAAAAATTTGATGGAGCAGACGCCAGGCTGTCTTGATATCTTTGTAACCAAGTCTGGCACCAACAAAGAAGAACTGCTCGGCTGGATATCCAATATTCGTTTATCCAAGTACCTTCATAAGTAAGCAGAGAGGCCTTGTACGATACTGTTATTCCTGCTCAGACTTTTATTCCTGCACGAATGGCTCAATAGACAGATTTCGCACCTTCTTCGGCTTCGCTGGAGTATAAAAATACCACGTCAGGTCGCCGCCGAGTCGGGAATTTTTCATGGCACGCAGTGCGTTCACATCCAACAAACTTGATGCGGGTAGCGCATAACGAGATAAATACGGCTCCAGCCAAGCCAATGACCAGGGCTCACGGAGACCATCAACCTTTTGCTCGCTGCCCGTGACCTGCTCAAATATTTCAGGCTTATCGATACCTCGCAGAACGCGATCCACCAGTCTCGCCAAACTGTGATTATTCAGCGCTGACAACGCTTCCCCATTGGCTTCGCCAAAAATCGCCACCATCACCAAGGGTTGAAGCGCGAAATTGTGGTAACTGAGCGCACGACTATCTCGCCGCAGCTCATTGGGCAAATAACCCTGACTATCAACTTGGGACGCCGCAACGGCGTATTGC
>JARRRL010000149.1:0-6351 GCA_037380725.1 Gammaproteobacteria bacterium
GTCACGAATCTCGTCAACAACGCCATCAAATTTACCGACCACGGCTGCATTACCGTCCGCACCACCACGGAATCCGCTAATAATCAATATTTAGTATTAAAAGTCTCCGTGACCGACACGGGCATTGGTTTAACCGACGCGGAGCAATCCAATTTGTTCAAGGCCTTTAGCCAAGGTGACGCCAGTTCGGCGCGCAAATACGGCGGTACGGGATTAGGGCTCGTTATCTGCAAACATTTGGTGCAACAAATGTGTGGCGACGTTGGATTTCACAGCGAATACCAAACCGGCTCCACCTTCTGGTTCACATTACAATTAGCCATCAATCAAAATGCGCCGCAGTCGCTGAGTGAGTCCACTTTAGCCAGACGGCGCATCTTGGTGTTCGACAGCAATGCCCTGGTGCGTTTGTCTTTACGCAACAGTTTAGAAAGCAGTCAACTTCTGGTTGAAGAAGTGGATTCGCTGAACGCCATTTTTTCGCATCTTGATCCAGAACGACACGACGCGAAACCGATCGATGCGGTGATTCTCGGTCGTGCACAAGAACACCTATCGGCCAGTGAAATCAGTGATTTAGTGCACTTAATTGAAGACCAATACCACCGCAAATGCATTGTATTGTGCACTACGCACGAACGCTATCTATTGCAAAGTAAGTTGAATCTTACCCCTAGCCAAATTTTATCCAAACCCGTACCACAACCCAAACTGTATGCCGCCTTGGAGCACGCGCTACTGGAGAACGCGCTACTGGCGCCCACGCAAGACGTTGAACACAGCTCGTTCCTCCACCAGCACACCGACGAGCTTGAAACCAGTGAAACGCAAAAAGTCCACGCCTTATGCGTCGATGATAACCCATCGAACCTGACATTAATCCGAGCGTTACTGGAAGACATTGGCGTTCGAGTCACCACCTGCGACAACGGCGTCAAAGCCTTAGAAGCCATTGGCAAAACCACATTTGATATTATTTTTATGGATATTCAGATGCCCCGTATGGATGGCGTGGAGACAACACGAAAAATACGCGCCCTCGAATCAGAAGATCAAACGCCCATTGTCGCCCTCACGGCGCACGCGCTACCCAGCGAAAAACAAGGGCTCTTTAAAGCGGGGATGAACGAGTACATCACCAAACCCATGCAAGAAACGCAACTCATCCACATTTTAAAAAAACACACCCATTACCAACCTGTCAGCAACACGCCACCCACCTCAACTCGAGAAAAGCCCGCCACCAACACCGCCAACCTGTTACCCATTCGCGTAACGCCACAAATCAAAACACATCAACACAGCGCCCCTTCATCCGCACCGAGCCATACCCGCGATGCTTACCGAACAAGCAGCAACGCGGCTGGAACCAGTACCGATTCTGACAGAAAACCCGTTTTTAAAAGGAGAAAAGAAGCCGTCCCCACGCTGCGCCATCCAGAGCGAACGCAAACACCCGTCTTCGATCCCGCCGAACACTTGCGATTAAGCAATCACAAAGAAGACTTGGCAGAACAACTCCTGAGTATATTAATTCGCTCTTTAGGCCCAACACAGCAGGCACTTCAAAGCGCATGGGAAAACGAAGATTACGCCGCCTTATTGGAGCACACGCATAAACTCCATGGCGCAACACACTACTGCGGCGTCCCGGCTTTACGCCAAGCATTGTATCAATTGGAAACGTTGATTAAACAGCGTAATATCAGCCAATTACCCAATGCGTTACGGCATGCTTTGGATCAAATTGGACGGCTGCGAACTGCCCTCACGCGCCGCGAACCAGACCCCGTATCGTGAGCTATCCAATGCGCGAATTGTATAGCTGAATGGCATCATTCCCACCTTCCGTAACGGTGTTTGTCAGGATAGTTGACGGTCTTGATCACTTTTTGAAGAATGTCACTCTGAAAATCAATAGATATATTCGATGACACAGCGCGCTAACACACCACCGCCACAGCAAGCGCCCAATCGGCGTCATCCGATATGGATAGCTGCACACGGGTTCCACCCAACTGCCACAATCGCTGTTGCGCAGCCTCCTGAACGCTCACCGTGGGCGCGCCCGCCGCATCGCGCAACACCACCAGCTGGTGAAACGTAATCCCCGCTGCTATTCCGGTCCCCAATGCTTTGGATATGGCTTCTTTGGCAGCAAACTGTTTCGCCACATAGTGGCCGCGTTGCGTTCTCTCCATGTAACTCGGCCATTCTGATGCGCTCAATACCCGCTTGGCAAAACGATCACCGTGTCGCGCTATGACCTTCTCAACACGAGAAATAGCAACAACATCAACCCCCACACCAAGTACCGTCAACCCAAGGGTCACCTCAGCTATCTGATGACGCAGGGCGCGCTCACCAAGAACACGTGGTCTCGAACAATCTCGCTCGCCCATTACCGCTGAGCCGCCTTTTTTAACACACCCAGCATGTCTTTCACCGCTTGTTTCAAGCCAACAAAAATGGCATCGGACACTAAGCTGTGACCGATATTCAGTTCATTTATCCACGGTAATGCAGCAATCGAAACCACATTGCCCAAGTTCAATCCATGCCCAGCGTTCACAATCAAACCCAACTCACAGGCAGCGACACCTGCTGATTTAATACGTTCCAGTTGCTGGCGCTTCGCTTCAGCACCTTCGACATCCGCGTACTTGCCCGTATGCAACTCAATGACATCCGCACCCGCACGTTGCGCAGCGCGAATTTGCTCCAGCTCAGGCTCAATAAACAGCGAGACTTCAATACCCACCGCACTCAGCGTAGCGCAGGCATGCGCCACCGCATCAAGCTGCCCGACCACATCCAGCCCCCCTTCGGTGGTCAATTCCTCGCGACGCTCTGGCACCAAACACACTTTCTCAGGTCGCACCTGAAGCGCAAGCTGAATCATTTCGGGTAGAACGGCCATTTCCAGATTCAAGGGCACCGACAAAGATCGCTTCAAAGCCCACACATCATCTTGTTGAATGTGACGCCGGTCTTCGCGCAAATGCACCGTAATACTATGCGCCCCAGCGGAAGCCGCCACCAATCCCGCCTGCACGGGATCGGGATAACGCGATTGGCGTGCCTGCCGAATCGTCGCCACGTGATCCACGTTTACCCCCAAATACGGACCGAGACCAGTGTTTTTCCGCTCACCACCGTCTACATCATCACCGTCAACTGCCGATACGGAATCGGATTGCGGCTCTATTGCCATTACTTTTCACTCCTCAGTCAATTCGATCGATTCAAACCGCCGTTCTATGAACAATGCATGATGAACAATGCATTGTTCATCATGCACGTTGAATGCTGTCGCCTAATTCATACAGCATATTTTATACGAGATACCCTGTATACGACGAGATATTATGTATACGAAATAGGAGGCGGCTTTTAGAATACGTGGTTTATAAAACAGCGTGTATAACGTGTAGAATGTATAACGCGTAGAATGTATGACGCGCTGTTTAAATCTTCACCCTTTTGTTGGTCGCACAGACCGACGCCAGATCAATCGACTCTGCAAGGTCGCATCACCCAAACAATGCTGAATCACACTGCCTAAAAACCGTTTCGCTTCGCCTGAGGCATCCGCGCTCGATAACGTTTCTCGCCCCAGATCCATCAGCGTCTTGCCCGTCACAGCCTGACTAAACGGCGCAGCAGGGTGTGTGGGTACACTCTCTCTATATGAAGATGCTGCAGCGATTTCTGGCGCTGTTACCACACGCACACCGCATTCCGGATCGAAACAATACCATGCGGTCGGCTCCAAGGGGCAAGATGAGGCATCACGTTCAAAACACAAGCCGAAGCCCATCTCAGCCACCACGGTTTTCTCAAACAAGCGCAGACTCACCGCCGCATCACAGCCCGAGGCCAACTCATGCAGCACCCGATCATAGCGCCAAAAAAGCTGCTCATGCGAATCACCCTTATGCAGCAACTTCACCAGTAACTCATTGACGTACAAGCCACTCATCACTGCCCGGCCTTGAAGCCAGCGCACAGGCCCCGCCGTGTGGGCCGCTGTGAACGTTTTAAGATCTGAGGCACCCAACCAACTCAGTTCGAGCGGCGTGAACAAATGTGTCGTGGCTTGCAATGCAGCGCGCGCCCGCTGAGCCCCTTTGGCTACCCCGAGCACACGCCCCTGGCCCAGCGTAAACGCGTCAACCAAGAGACTCGTATTGCGATACGGTCGCGTGTGCAACACGTACGCCGCCATCAGCTCAACACGCATATCATTTCATTACTCGTCAGCGTGATAACCTATCCCAAAAGACGCTATCTGTTCTGGTCTTCGTGTCCAATCAGGCTTAATTTTAACCCATAGACGCAAGTCCACATGACGCTGGAAGCGTTGTTCCAAATCTTCCCGCGCTTGAATACCAATCCGCTTGATGCGACGACCTTGATGCCCAATGAGCATCCGTTTGTGAGAGAGTCGCTCCACAATAATCAGCGCATGAACCGTCATCGCGCGTCGACGCATATCGAGCTTCTCAATTTGAACGGTCTGAATATATGGAATTTCATCTCCCATTTGCCGGACGATTTTCTCCCGGACCACCTCCGCAATTTGAAAATCCACACCCCGATCGAGACACTGATCGGTGTGATACAGAAAAGGCCCTTCGGGCAAACAAGCAATCATCTCTCGTTTCAACACATCAACTTGAATCGACTTCAATGCAGACACGGGCACCAAAGATTTGAAAGCACGCCGCTCAGACAATTCTGCCAAAAACGGCAATAATCCCTCTTTTTTAGTCATACGATCAATTTTATTGAGCGCCGCGATCACCGGCACATTCACCGCCGCCAACTCACTGAGAATCCAATCTTCAAGGTCCGTCCATACCCCCGCCTCAATCACCCACACAACGACATCCACCTGCGACAAGGTCAACAACGCGGTTTTATTCAAACATCGATTCAAGGGTTGTTTTAAGCGATTGTTCATGCCCGGCGTGTCCACAAACACGACTTGCACAGCGCCTTCGGACAAAATAGCGCGAATTTCGTGTTGCGTGGTTTGCGGTTTTCGGCTGGTGATGCTGAGCTTTTGCCCCATCAAATGGTTTAATAGCGTGGACTTGCCAACATTAGGCCGTCCAACCAAGGCCACAAAACCACATCGCGTCTTATTCTTGTTTGACACAAAAACACCTTATTTATAAGGCTTCCAATTGATCCAGCACCGCCTGCGCCGCCACTTGTTCCGCGCGCCGACGACTGCCCCCCTCCCCCTGGCCCACCACATCCATTTGCGGCACGCTACAGGCTACATAAAACGTCTGATCGTGAGGCTGCCCCACGGCAGAAACCACTTGATAAATCGGCAGCGACAAACGCTTAGACTGCAACAACTCCTGCAGACGCGTTTTCGCGTCCTTCGGCAGTTTCAAGTCTAAACCCTTAATCCGTTCCGCAAACCAACTCAACACGATATCACGGCACTGTTCCATGCCTGCATCCAAATACAACGCACCAATCAGCGCCTCCAACGCGTCCGCCAAAATAGAATCTCGACGAAACCCTCCACTTTTCAGTTCCCCAGTTCCCAAACGAATGTAATGGCCTAAACCAATTTCACGCGCCACGAGCGCCAAGCTAGCGCCACTCACTAAATCCGCTCGCAAGCGACTCAACTGCCCTTCTCGCGCCTGTCCAAAGGCATCAAAAAGCGCTTGCGCCACAACGAGATTAAGAATGGAATCGCCTAAGAACTCAAGCCGCTCATTGTTCTGTCGACCATGCAAGCTCCGATGCGTCAGCGCTAAGACCAACAAATCATTGTCATTAAACCGGTAGCCCAATTGACGATAGAGACCCACAAATTCGTTCATAATCGCTTTTAGCTTGCTCACACCTCCGAAATCACGACCCCAGTCATCACACAATCACATCGCACACAATCACATCGCACACAACACCGCGCAGCACCATACAGGGGTTCAGGTCTCATTCTTCATACGTTCTACTCCGAACTCCCTCGCGGCACCACCGCTTTATTTTTGAATTCCACCACCACCCATAAATCACCATACTGTTCACTCGACACAAAAGGGACGCGGGCTTCATAATCCAAAGTCACGGTAATGTCTTTTTTACCTATTTCAATATTGATGTCTCTGGGGTTCACGGCATAAACCGCATTTACTTGGAAAAATCGCTCAAAGTAGCCTTGAATGCGTCGCTTGTCTGTACCAAACTCAGCATAGTCCTCTTCGTACCGCTCAAATACAGACTTAACGGAACGCCCTTCTAAGTACACGGGTACTAATTTTACGATGATCAGAACCCAAAAAGCTAACAAGACCCCCAAGGCCAATAGCCCTACAGCGG
>JARRRL010000150.1:0-6340 GCA_037380725.1 Gammaproteobacteria bacterium
AGAGCGGGGCTCGTATTTCGATGGGAGTTTTTGATGAAGCTCAGGAGGCGCGTTTAAAAGTTCGCGTTCAACTTAAGGATCATAGAAAATGTTTAACGGTGGAGCACAACGGTAATAAGCAAGAGCTTATCGTCCCTACAAAAAGCGATTCCGTTTTCGAAAAGTATCAAGGTAAAGTAACGGAGATAGAGTTACAGTTTAATAAGACGGATGGGGGCAGCGGTGACGTTCAGTGGAGCTTAAAGGAGAGACCGAACAATTCTGAGGGAGCTGTAGGGGAAGCTACTAATAATAGATCGTGTATCAAGGCTGAAAAAGCTAAAGAGCTTATACAAAAAATTGTTGGAGGAGGGGTAAGTTGCCCTCCATTTGAAAATAATTTTTTCACTTGTGATGAAGTTCCTGTGGAAAAGATAGATGATATCGCGAAGAGTTTCAACAAAAAATACCCTTTGGATGAATGGAATAAATTGGGTAAGTGGAAGAAATCTTTATATGAAGATTTAGAAAGAATAGCAGAAAATGAAGGATCTTTGGAGGGTCTTAACCTTATTAAAGTGAAGCCTGGTTCGTTGAATAAATTGAAATCGTCAATACCAGAGTTCAAGGGTTGCAAGACTGAATTTGTTTACAATAAAGGAGCGTATTTTTCAGGCGACAGTGATTCTTCAAATCATTATAAAGTTTATGTAGATTTTGCTAATAAGCACTTGGGTGGTGGGTGGAAAAGTGATAAATGTTTTGCTCAAGAAGAGTGGGCTTTTTTGGAAAATGAGGGTCTGGCGAGTGTTGCAAAATATTGCGAGGAAAGAGGAATATATTTGCGTCCTGTGACGGATTCTGAGCCAGCTGTTAATAAAGAACATAATCCTAATCCTCTGCTTATTGAGGGGGCGAGGCGAATAGCTAGTTTTAATAAAGAGACTAAGATGTTAACGCCAATCAACTCTAAAGAGACAGTCAATTGGCTCGCGATGGCTGCACCAGATTTGAGAGATATAGGCTTGGTTGATGTTCACGACCCTCTCTGTGATATGATATGGCATGCATATGTATCATTCAGTTTGACAAAAGCTAGAGCGAAAGACGAAGGGAAGCCTTTGGAAATTAATACCGGTCGCTGGGGGGCTGGTGTCTTTGGGAATGATGTTCGTGTGAGCGTGGCTGCGCAAGTAGTTGCCGCTAATCTCGCGGGTGTGGATCGTCTTAATTTTTGGGATTATAATCCTGATGAGATTGGCAAAGGTATTGATATAAAAGCACTTGCTGAATCAGTGATGGAGCAAATGAGTGTTACGGGGGGCGACGATTCGGGTGATAGTTCTTTAGGGAGTCAGCCTATTTATAGAGTAATAGGCAAATTGGCTACTGGCATAACAACTAAAGTATTTAAAGATGAATAATTGCAGTATTCGCCAAAACAGATAATTAAACTACATATCAAGTAAGGGAATCTGTAAGCAAAGTGGTAACGGATAGTGCTTATGAAAGTTTTGATACATTGAAGCAATCGTGGTGCCTCCACGCACTGATGCTGTTGTGCGTGAGCATGGCAACAAAAATAAAAAACCGATTGCGCGTGATAAAGTTGTACAAGCAATACAAGAGACGACACGGGAAAAATGGAAGCAAGAAAAAGGTTATCACGTCAGAAGCTTGGTAGAGACAGCAATGTACAGATTTAAAACAATTATTGGAGGCAAGTTATTGGCTCGAACATTGGATTCCCAGATTGTAGAAATAATTGAGAAATGTTCCATGCTCAATATACTGACAAGCCTTGGGATCCCGGTGAGCGTAATGCTTTAATCACGTGCAACAAGGCCACTTTCGATTGAGAATCGTCGTAGCTTCACATAGGTGATTAAAAATCAAATGGTTATCGTTTTTCTGTAATGCATTGATTTAATTGAAAGTTGATGCTTTCTGTGTGCTATGTGGAAATATGTTGTGATAATGTAAACAGTTGTGCTCGCCCTGCCTACGGCATACACTCATCGCCAACGCAATAACCCAACCGTTGGCTGTGATCATTAATAGTCTTGCACTGCAACTGGACCACAAAACACTTTGCATCAGCGCTCTACTACTTCTTTCATACTCCAATGTTGAGTGGCGCGATCATCCACGCACAATACAAGATGGTTATGATAACTGTCTGAATTTTTTTCAACCTTAAGAAAGCAAATGAAAAGCATGAGTTGCTTGTGCTGAGGCTGCTTGTGGTGGGCAGAGCTCGAAGGTAGGTGCTATAGACTTAGTGGGCTTAAGCCATAAGTGGTGATTATAAAACGGTCTGAGCGTAGCTTTACTTCAGTTTGTTCGTATTCTAGTCTCGCAAGTAAGTGGGACGGATTCTGTTCACGCGTGCGTAATTAGCGAATAACGATCTCACGAGCATTTAAATGATATAATGGAATTATCATTAAATAAATACCAGTCAAATTTTTGTATTTTTGGGAGAGCGCAGTGGACCTTATTGATCGAATCAAAGACCTTGCTTCAAAAATTCCTAAGCAGATAGAATATATACAGACGGAAGAGGCAACAAAAAATGCTTTTATTATGCCTTTTATAAGTGCTCTTGGTTATGATGTGTTTAATCCAATTGAAGTGATACCAGAGTTTACTGCAGACCTTGGGACAAAAAAAGGAGAAAAAGTAGATTATGCGATAAAAAAAGATAATGATATTATCATTCTTATGGAGTGTAAATGGTCAGGGGTGGATTTGCACCAGGAGCATGCATCTCAGCTGTATCGGTATTTCTCAGCAACTGATGCGCGCTTTGCCATTCTCACAAATGGCATTGACTATGAATTCTATTCGGATATTGATGAGCCTAACAAGATGGATTCAAAACCATTTTTTACATTCAATATTCTTGGCTTTCAGGATCATCAGGTGAATGAATTAAAAAAATTTACAAAGTCATCATTTTCACTGGAGGACATACTTACGACTGCAAGTACGCTGAAATATACAGGAGCAATTAAGAAGATTCTTGATGAGGAGCTATCTTCTCCCTCGGAAGCTTTCGTCCGCTTTTTTGCGTCGCAGATATTTGATGGTCGTCTAACTAAATCAGTTATCGAGCAGTTTACGGCGATTGTAAAGGAAGCCAGAAAACAGTTTGTTAATGAAAGGATAAATGAAAGACTTGAGTCAGCTTTATCAGCAAATGATTCCTCAAAAGTAGAGGAGCTTGAAGAGGAAATGGATGAGCTGGTTGAAAATGATGGTATTGTCACGACTGAGGAAGAGATTGAAGGGTATCATATTGTAAAATCAGTTCTTCGTCAAACTGTGGATGCTTCAAGGATAACAATACGGGATACGAAAAGTTATTGCGGGATATTGCTTGATAATACAAATAGGAAACCTCTTTGCCGTTTGCATTTTAATACTGCACAGAAGTACATTGGGCTTTTCTCTCAGAAGAATGAAGATCGAGTGCCAATAGAATCAGTGGATGATATATATAAGTATTCAGAGCAGATCAAAGCAACTTTGCTTGAGTATGAAGGAGAAAAAGATACTACAAAAAACGTAGTGGCTATAGGGTTAGTGGCTACCTCACCAATGAGCCAGTCTGTAAATTCTTAATGACAATAATGGGCTATGGTCCCTACGATCAGGAAGCCATGTCTGTCGGCACAGTGGCAGCGGGTCGTATCGGTCTGCGGGTACTGCGTTTGTGCCAGCCATTCGGCACCAAGTTGCACTACATGGATCGCCACTGTCTACCTGAATCCGTTGAGAAAGAACTAATCTGACTTACCACTCCGATCTGAAAACCATGGCCGGAGTCTGTGATGTGGTGACGCTGCAATGCCACTGGCGGCTCTAGCGAAGCAGCTAAATACGACAAGAAAGCCTAAAAACTGACCTGAAACCCAGGCTTCAGTAACACATTAGCCGTTGCATCTGAGCGTTGCTAATAAATAGACCTTGGTCTATAAATCGTTGCTCATGTGTTTCCCCTTTTCGCTTTATCCTGCGTCATAACTGTCGCTTTCTTCATAAATAATGGAATTAAATTGCCCTTCGCTGCGTACGCTCATGAGGGGTAGGGGGAATCGGGATTGGCTCTGTTTATGATGTCCTGCCAAGGATGCGAATGTTAGGTGTAAATATTTTTTTAGTTCTGCCACCGACAAGTTTTTTGTGTTGATGATCGCTCATGATATACCATGCTCCAAAAAACCAGAAAGCCTAGCATTCTTATTGAATTGTATCAGTTCATCCATCCATTGCGGTTTCGGGATTATCTAGAAGAGCGATATTTTAACACAATTAAGTTGATGGGTTGAGTGAGTTTATTTCATTCGCTTTCCTTCTTAAGCTGGATGGGCTAGGATAGGGACCCTTATTGCGTATTATGCGTGCGTAAGGAAAATTACTGCTTAATTTTTAATTTATGGAGATACGAAAATGTTCGGCGCTCTTAGCCCCCGTTTCTTGACTGCGACACCCACTTACAGCACGCCTGCTACTGTAGCGAATGAAGTGCTTCTTTCCGTAAGCGGAAAACGTCCTTCCTCTTCACCTTCCATGAGAGAAAGTAGAGCAGACAATATCCACCTCGGTAAAATAACCTCTTTAACCAAAAACTCCAAATCAAAAACCTTAGCTGGTCTGCTTGCTGGAGCTGGGGCCGGAGCCGGGGTCGCCGCTTATGTGATACAACACATGGATAAAGCTAAGAAACCGGTGTTCGCTGGTTCGCTTCCTCCCGGCCCTCCACACGCAGAGATCCCTGTGCTGCTTCAAGCAGAATTGGACAGAAGAAGTTCAACTTCAAACGACAAATAGCGAACGGCAGGAAGCGTGTTGATTAAATACACTCTTTCTCCGTGATCCAAGCATCGATCAGTGCTCGGCTCGTCACATCGAACACAGGATTGTAGACTGGCGAGCCGAGATTGCCGATCGATGTTTCAGCTTCGATCTTCGATACTTCGAATTCAGTAAGGGAACGACAACAGCAAGGGGTTTGCTGGCGTGAGTACGACTAAACCGTTTGATTTTTTAGTCTTTATTGGCCGATTTCAGCCCTTCCATTCCGGCCATTTTGCCGTTATTGAAGCGGGCTTAGCCCAAGCCGAACAGTTGATTGTTTTGTGCGGTTCAGCTCATCAACCCAGATCTGTTCGTAATCCCTGGACGGTAGCCGAACGCGAAACCATGATTCGGGGTGCACTGCAAGAAACTGACAATGCGCGTGTTCATATCGCTCCATTGATGGATAGTGTTTACAACGACGAATCCTGGGTTCGTCATGTGCAAGCGACCGTGAATGGCTTAGTGACGGAGAACCATAGCGCAGCGCCTCATCGTCAGGCTAAAATAGGCTTGATTGGGCACAGTAAAGATCACAGCGCTTACTACCTGAATTTATTTCCGCAATGGGACGCCGTAGAAGTAGAAAATTTCAGAGATATCAGCGCTACCCCCATTCGGGAAGCACTTTTTTCCCAAGGAGAGGGGTACTTGAGAAAAGACGCCAGCACGGTTTTGCTCACCCATGTCTGCGATCAAATTGCGGCGTTTTGTGAGACCGATGCGTTTTCAGAAGTGAAAGCGGAGCAAGCGTTTGTGACGAAGTACCAACACGCTTGGGCGACAGCACCTTATGCGCCGACCTTTGTCACGGTTGACGCCGTCGTCATTCAAAGTGGTCATGTGTTGTTGGTTGAGCGCAAGGCAAGGCCTGGTAAAGGTTTATTCGCATTACCAGGTGGGTTTGTCGATCAAGATGAGCGTTTAGTGGATGCTTGTTTGCGGGAATTGCGCGAGGAAACGAACTTAAAAGTGCCTACACCCGTGCTGAAAGGTTCGATCAAAGCGCAGCGCGTGTTTGATGATCCGCACCGTTCGGCGCGCGGCAGGACCATTACGCATGCTTTTTATATTGAACTTGAGCCCAATAAAATACTGCCTAAGGTTAAAGGCGGAGATGACGCTAAACACGCCACCTGGGTCCCGCTGGCGAATCTGAATCCCTGCAAACTCTTTGAAGATCACTATTTCATAATTCAAAAAATGACTGGTCTGTAAGCGTCAAAGCAACCTATTTTTTTATTAAAAAAACAATTTCCAAGATGTCAGAAGTAGGGAAAGACTCGAACGCCTCCATACAGGACAAATGACAGAAGGATTTCTGTCATGAGTTTTTCCAATCGCAATAGCATTTTTTACTGCTTGATCTGAGCACTTCACAAACACGGCTTGGGGAAAAGGTAATGAAACGGCGGCCTATCCCAATAGGCTGAAGCAGTTTGCGAGCCCTGGTGTTCAAAAATGAGCGAATGTTCATAATGTTCAATTTTTATCAGAT
>JARRRL010000151.1:0-8251 GCA_037380725.1 Gammaproteobacteria bacterium
TGCTGCTGGCATTGGAATGGGTTGTTACAATATCGCACAAGCCAACACTCGAAACGAAAAGAATGAAATATTTGTTGAGACGCTTTCCAGTACGATCGCGGGGGCTGCTGGGACTGTTGCGGTCAGCGTTTTTATTGCGTCTAACCCAGTAGGCTGGGTCGTTGGTTTAACGTTAGGGGTAGGCGTTGCCGCTGGAAGTTATGGTGTTGGAAAAGGATTTTCCTACCTGTATGATCGCTTCGGGAAAAAGCATGATTTGGTTCGCATGGGTAGGCTTGATCGATTATGTCGGTAGCTGAATTTTTATTTCTTTTGGTTTTTTGGTATATGTACGCAGCCCTGGTATGGTTGCCAGCCGCATGGATTATACTGACACTGCTAACTCCAAGGCTTCTCTTAGACAAGTACTTCAAAGAGCCGCATTTTTCACCGACTGAAACCGTCATGTTCGGCAAATTTCCGGGATCGTTTGTGCGGACCAGCGTTTTTGGATGGATGTTGATTTTTCCAAAAAAAGCAAAAGGTAGGCAAATCTACAATCTTCCGTTATACATGCCGAAATGGTATATGATTTGTCTTAGATTGTTCGTCCTGGCTGCGACATGGGTCAAGTTTGTTATATGATCAAATGTTTATCATAATGCGTTTGTCAGATCAATGCCTTGGTTCATTTGAATCGCCCGTAAACCAACAGAGTAGGCGCAAAGGCTGGCGGGAGCATCCACATTTTTGTGGATCGCGGGTATGTTGCTTTCGATTGAGAGGTTAGCAACGGCGGAGAGACGAACACTTTTATAAACCAAACAGAACCCGATACTTAATATGAGCTTGAGCGCGATATACTCCGGGTATTGAGCCTTTGGCGCAACGCGCCGTAAACTTGACATCCCCTATCCGAATAGGGGTACCATCCGTATCCAAACGCTTTACAGCTTCCCCTGCTGCTCAGGCACCTGCCTTGTTCAAACCCTCAGCAATAGATAGTTCCGAATTCAGCCTGGAACCCTTCAGCGAGCGAGGATAAGGAATACAAAGGAAATTAATACTTTATGTCAAGGCAACATCCTTTACCTACGCATCCAACAGCGTCACGCTCGCCAAAACCACAAAGCGTGTCCACGTACTTTATTTATTATTTAATTGCCCGCGCCTGCTCCGCTCTGCACGACGCCATCTTATCCGTGGCCATCGGCTGGCATTTATATCGCTTGACGGGAGACCCCTTTGACTTAGCACTCGTCGGCTTGATGCAGGTCACACCCATGCTGGCCTTCTTTATTGTTACCGGCTGGGTGATCGATAATTTCTCTCGCAAAAAAATACTCATGCTGTGCGCACTGGCAGAAACCGCTATCTTCCTGAGCCTTGCCGTAGTGATGCATCGTCCTGACATCAACACGCATCTTATTTTTATTTTGCTCTTTGCGCACGGTCTCTCCAAGGCATTTCTCAGCCCAGCGCAATCCGCCTTATTGCCCAACTTGGTTGAGCGCGAGGTCCTATCCAAAGCAGTCGCCATCACCAGCACAGTCTGGAATGTCGCCTCGACAGGCGGCCCTTTCGTCGCTGGTATTTTGATCGCGTGGTTGGATATCGACACGTACTGGATACTGAGCTTATTGGCGCTCAGAGCCACACTCGCACTGTCTCGTTTACCCACGCTCATCACCACCAAACCCTTAGAACGCGGTTTGAAGCAATTGTTCAGCGGTATCCGTTTCATCACACACAGTCCCTTCGTGCTGGGCAGCATTACTTTGGATTTATTCATTATCCTGTTCGGCAGTGTGGTGACCCTGTTGCCCATTTACACCGTTGAAGTGCTACATGTGGGTCCAGAGGCACTGGGCATACTGCGCGGCATGCCAGCCTTGGGCGCGGTCTTCGTCGGGATCGGCATCGCGAAATCAGCCCCTTTTAAACACGCTGGAATCGCCTTATTTTCAGCATTGACTATATTTTCCTTGAGTATTTTACTGTTCGCGTTTTCCACTTCACTCTGGCTCAGCTTAGGCGCGTTATTCCTCTATGGTGCCACAGACATGGTGAGCGTGAATATTCGAGGCACCTTATTGCAATTGGCCACCCCTGACGCCCTGCGCGGTCGCGTCAGCGCCATCAATTTTATTTTTATTTCCAGTTCGAATAATTTAGGCGACTTCCGAGCCGGTAGCGTCGCCGCGCTGTGCGCATTGCACTCTCGATCAAAAGTGCTTGTATCCAAACCTTGAGTCACTTGCTGAAGTAATGCGGAAGCGCACGGTCGCGTATCCGTCGAAGCCGTTAAAATAGTCTTTACCAATTCCCCGGCACGACTGGAGTCGTGAGGTAATATCGGATATTTGCTCGGATTTTGCGCATGCGTTATCAAATTTTGAAGGATAAGCTCACGGGTTTCCTGTGAAGGAATCCTGTTATCCGGTGTTGGATTTTGCACTTCGAAAGCACGAGTTCCCGTTAGCAGCTCATGAACAAAAATTCCGATAGACCAAATATCGAGTGCAGAGGAATAAGGACCACCACGATTGTCACGATGATTAACAACAACTTCGAGTGGCGAATAAGGCACTCTTGGAATTTTTCGCGGAAACTCATCGGTGTTCGCAATACAGGCTCCATAATCACAAATAACCAAGCGATGCGTAGAACAACCTCCGGAATCGCGATCAATCGCTATTAAAGTATTATTCGGTTTTACATCTCGATGCACAAAGTTTTTTGACAGTGTTTCAATGCCAAGCAACAAATGCCGAGCAAAGTACAACGATATGTCTTGTCGCTGATCGCTGGTCACAACACCACTGGCTTGTGCTTGATCGAGTCTATCGATAAAATTTCTGAGATTGCCACCTTCATAATACGGGGTAACAATGAAACGCTCCCCCTCCAATCGCGCAATGGCACGCGCCTTACTTAAGTGGGGACTCGATTGTTCACGCAAAGTATCTAACCACTGATACACCGCGATTTCCTCATCAAAATCTTCTTCTTGCTCCTCAATGAGCTTATGTTTTTTGTTAAAATCAACGGGGGGCGCCGACGCCATATCGCCTTGATCTTTCACAGAACGCAAGGGGTAAAACTTTTTAATAGCCAGTTGTTCCCCCGTCTTTTCACATCGTAACAAGCTCACTTCACTGGTGAAACCACGACCTAGATTATTCATAATAGTGTAGCGATCACCATTAATTAAAAAATCACTCCCAGATCGCTGCATATCTCCAATATAGCTTCGATTCAAATGATGCTTCAAGTAAGTAAATTGCGCCATCGTGTTTTCGCAAGGCTTAAAATGAATAGCGTTTACAGAGCTAAAGCCAGACTCCTGTAACCCGCGCGCCGCTTGCATATCTCCTTCGCTGTCTCCAATAATGACGACATGCGTATTTTTTTGGTGTGGCCGAATTCCGATGTCATCCAGCGCCTTGCAAAGCATATCGGGAGCGGGTTTCGTGGGCAGTCGATTTTCAACCTTTC
Organism: Gammaproteobacteria bacterium; assembly: GCA_037380725.1. Lineage (GTDB taxonomy): Bacteria > Pseudomonadota > Gammaproteobacteria > Pseudomonadales > JANQJO01 > JARRRL01. The sequence continues at coordinate 3,478 of JARRRL010000151.1, forward strand.
CCGTCTTTTTTGAATAAACCGTTTCAGCGCCAACAATGGAAGAGAACCAATCATACAACCCCGCTTTCTTCAGTTGCGCCGTCAACCGATTAATCGGTTTATTACTGACCACGACCAATTCTGTTTCCGCAGACTTAAGAGAACGGACGGCATCTTCTGCACCGGGGAACATACGCGGATCAACGGCTTGCATACGGTTTAAATAGTGCGCTTTAAATTTACGATATAAGGCTTCCCTTCCCACGGAGATGGGGTGTATGGGATGGCGTTCAAGGCGATCACGGCACTGCTCAACCAGGTCTCTTTTTCCACAATTTGTACTGTGAAATTGTTTCTCAAACAAAGTGAAATCGGCCAGAGATCTCAACTCAGGATCGGCGTCGAGATAAGACTCAAGGTCAACCTGAGCACCCAACTCCGCACGAATTGTTTGTTGCAGAGCTTGAAAAATAATCTCTGCTTCTGTTGATAAGGTTTCATCCCAATCAAACACAACCACATTTTTCGTTTTTATGGCTTCGGCAAAAACCTCGGCTTGATGTTCAGTAGCTTGAATTTCTTGAACCAATTCATCGGGGCTTTTCATCGGTTCGAGCAGCAAAGTATCAAGGGAATTAAATAACGAATCCGGCGCTTTGGCATCGCCCTCCAAATCAGCCACAATGCCTTTAAAATGATCAACCGATGCTTGATCACGACCATCCGTTAGCAAGGCCAATACAATGAGCACTTCAAATTTTGTGAGCTTATCGAGCGGTAAGCCCATTTTATTGAGCTGATCCAAAATACGCTTATGGGGGTCCACCTCACTCAATTTATGCTTCAGTTCTTGAACGACTCGATGATCAAACAGCCCCTTGGATGAGATCGGATGAGCGCTAAACGCCGCAGCGGCCAGCAACTGACCACCGCCCACATGAACGCGTTCTGCTGCTGCAATCAAAGAAGAACCTGTCTCTACGTGATCATCAGAAACAATGTAGTATCCATTTGGGACGATATTATCAGCAGAGGAATATCCCTGATGAGCAATGCGCGCTATCGGCGTAGCCTCAGCGCGTGTCGAGCGACTTAATGTACTTAAATAATCTCTGTCATCAAAAATGATACGTCGAGATGGTTCACTATGATTTCGAGCATTTTCCTGAATTCGATCTTGATCAAATCGATTTAAAATATCACAAAGATTGCGCTGAAAACCTGCCGTTAAGTAATTCATTTTGAAATCGGCTCGGCGATGATCTCTTGAAGGTCGAAGAATCCGCACCACAATCGGCTTATCCGTCTTCTGTTCAAGTTCGTGTTGCAGCTTATTCAGCACACTTTCGTAAAATTTTTTGTAACCATCGCCCGCCGCGTCAGGATGACTCATGTGATGCGAAAACTGATCACGCAGGGGATTTTCTACCACGGCACGTCCTGCTTGTGCGCAAATGGCTGCCGCTTCAGTCGAAGATTGATAGTAATAGACATTCCCTTTTTTCATCGGTTGGCCGCCATCCACCGGAATATCATCGCAATCACGTCCACGTTTGGCCAACAATCTTAATTCATAAAAAGCTTGCTGATGCTCAGGCAAGGTCTTCAACTGTTCAGGCGAAGACATTTCTGTATCATTCATTACGTAAAAATAATCGTCAACAATCGCTAGGAGACTTTCAGGCAGATCTCGATTAATACTCCCTGAATGTTGCGCATTACCCCTTGAGAGCCAACGTGGCTCAACGGGATGTCGGGTTCCACTGGCGCGCCTCAAGTCCTGAATGTCACCCTTGATTTTTTGCAAAGTGTGGCAGATGCCCACGGATGGGGAAATTTGCTGAAACGCGTCTGGCGCTTGCGTAGTATTCGGTACAAATGAAGACAAATTTTCAGCACTGAGATCTGATATTTTCATTATTTTTACTCCTTTTTTAATTGCCAATTATTATATTTCAGGACGAACATTTCCATTCGCCACCCAAGCTGATTAGGGCTTCCTCTCAACCCAAATCGCTCAGACAATGTTGAACAGTATTTACTGATACCACAAGGGAAGTACGAACACAGTGATTTGCATTATCCGATTCCCAGAATGCATCATCAAGGTGGCGCCAAGTAGAAACTATTTTTAACTCAATGTCTAGAATCAGGAAACCAAAATATCAATTCTGATGGGATGCGTCTTAATGCTATCTAATGCACACCTCTTTTTGATGCAAGTCAATGCAAAGTCAAAGCCGCGCGCCCGCGCTCACGCGTCTTCGGAAAACCTAAGCAGGCATTGTTAATGTTGTTATTCGAGTTGCTCGATCAGCCGGCTGAAAAGCATTGAAGAAGGTATTGGATAAGTAACGAAGCCGCTCCTCGGCGGATAGGACTAAGCGGCTACGCTAAGTACCACAACTAAGTACCATAACTAAGTACCACAAAATGTACGCAGAACTTGTTCACGCGGCGTAGGCGCTTGTTGATAAGCCTCATACTGTGTGTGTGCTTTATACGGTTCAGCCAGTGCATTCAGTAACGAAACAAACACCGAATAATCCCCGGCTTCAGCAGCACTGATTGCCGCCGCAACACGATGATTACGCGGAATAATCGCTGGATTCACCGCCTGCATACGCTCACGCGCGACGTGAAGATCACGCTCGCGACTTGCCAACTGTTGCTGCCAATCATCCAGCCACACATGAAGCGCCTGTAAAACCGTCGGTGCTGTGTGATTGAATCTCGCCAAAAAACGATCACGATCACAGGCCGCCTCACCCACCAAATCCGATAAATACCGGAAAAACAGTGTGTAATCCAAGCGACCCTGCTCCAACAAATGCAACAGTTTTTCCGAGCGAACTTCATCACCGTCTCGAACATCCGAAAACCCCAGCTTAGCTGCCATACCGCGCTCCCAAGCCTGCTGATACTGCACGGTATAATCGTTCAAGGCATCCGCTGCGTATTGTGCAGCGGTTTTCTCATCGCCCGGAAAACAGGTCAGCAACGCTTCAGCCAAACGAGCCAAATTCCATTGCCCAACGGCTGGTTGATTGCAATACGCATAGCGACCAGACTCATCAATGGCGCTGAACACCGTGCTTGCTCGATAAGCATCCATGAAAGCACAAGGACCGTAGTCGATGGTTTCACCACTCACGGTCATGTTGTCTGTATTCATCACTCCATGAATAAAACCCAACAACATCCAACGCGCAATCAGCTCAGCTTGACGCCGACAAATCAACTGAAACAGCTGCACACAACGATCTTCAGCTGCCGGATCAATTTCAGGGTAGTGTCGCGCCAAGACGTGTTCCACCAATGCATGCAGCGCAACTTTATCATCGCGCAACGCAAAATGTTGAAACGTACCAACGCGAATGTGACTGGCCGCCACACGCGTAAAAACAGCGCCTGGTTCACGCTGCTGACGCATGACGTATTCCCCACTGTTGACCACCGCCAAGCCACGCGTCGTCGGTACGCCTAAAGCGTGCATGGCTTCGCACATGATATACTCTCGCAAAGCAGCACCTAGTGGAGAGCGCCCATCACCATTGCGCGAGAATGGCGTACGACCACAGCCCTTGAGTTGAACATCTCGCCGATTTCCGGTTTGGTCAATCAGATCACCGAGCAATATAGCCCGACCATCTCCCAATTGTGGATTCAAGTGACCAAATTGATGGCCGCAGTAAGCCATCGCTAACGGGTCAGCGTCTTCGAACAACTGATTTCCCGAAAAAAGCGCAGCCAGTTCTTCCGCTGTTGCGCCGTCATAACAAATGCCTAGTTCATCCGCTAATTTAAAATTAAAGCGGATCATCCGTGGCTTTTTCACGGGTGTTGGTTGCACACGTTCAAAGCAAGATTCAGGTAAAGTAGCGTAAACATTAACAAATGACATACTCAATGACATATTCCATCCATTCAGAAAAACCCCAAGGAGCTGGCACTGCAGCGAATCGACAGGTTTTGAACCTGTTGACCGTATACGCCAACACCTGAACCAAAACCGACCTTATCAATCATCTACGGTGATATCAATTCAAAAAAATAAACAGTGATTACCGCTCATCATATTTCTCAAATACCATTCACACAAGCCTTGATCGCACAAGAAGTTAACAACCATCCGGATAAAAAACACACGGTGAATATCAATTCAAAAATATAATGTTCAGAATCTAATGTTTACAAAAAAACAGTGCTAATAGCGTACACCTCATGCCATGCCTCAAACACAAGACCAAGACCAAAGAGAGAATCCACTCAGAAGCGCCCTCATTAGAATTAAATATGACCAGTTATCTACTCGTGCGCAAATTTATAATGCTTATAGGACACACCAAACAACAACGCATACAGTACCGGCACAAGCCCTAATGTCAGCACCGTTGAAAACAATAAACCCACCATAATCGCCACCGCCATGGGTTCCCACATTTCCCCGCCTCCCCAATACAAGGGGATTAAACCCAATACAGTGGTGGCAGTGGTGAGTAAAATAGGGCGCAAGCGTCGCTGCGCTGCTACGATAATGGCCTCGTGAAGGGCAACGCCGTTGTCGTGGTGTTCAAGTTGAATGCGTTCAATCAGTACAATCGCGTTGTTGATCACAATACCGGATAAAGAAATAATCCCCAGTAAAGTCATAAATCCGAAATACGAACGAAAGAGCAATAAACCAAAAATCACACCCGCCACCCCTAGCGGATTGGTCGTCAAGATGATCAATGGGCGTCGAATGGAATTAAACTGTCCGACCAAGAGAATCAAAATTATGAAAATAGGAATT
>JARRRL010000152.1:0-6281 GCA_037380725.1 Gammaproteobacteria bacterium
TCGACAATATCGAAAGCAGCCTGAGCGAACAGCGCAAAAAAACACCTGAGTTCGCACAGTGGTACCACACGAACACGCTGGAGCACAAACACTCGGGCTATCGCATTGTCGTATTATCCGTCAAACAACGCGGTTATCCGCCCGGTGACGTCACCAGCGAGCAGTTGGAAGCGGTAGCGGATTTATCCGAACAGTATGGCTTTGGTGAGGTGCGCGTCACGCACCAACAAAACCTCGTCTTGCCTGATGTACGTCTGGATCAGTTACCCGCCCTGTGGGAAACCATTAAAGACATCGGCATGGCCACACCCAACATCGGCAAACTCACCGACATAATTTGTTGCCCCGGCGGTGATTTCTGCTCATTGGCCAATGCCAAATCCATCCCCGTTGCCCAAGATATACAAGCCTTCTTTGAGGACCAAGACTACCTCTATGACTTAGGTGATTTGGATCTGAACATTTCCGGGTGTATGAACGCGTGCGGTCACCACCACATCGGCAACATCGGTATATTGGGCGTTGATAAAAAAGGTCGCGAATACTACCAAATCTCTATTGGTGGCTCAGCATACGAAAACGCCACAATCGGCCAAATCATCGGTCCCTCTTTTGAACGCGATGACGTTGTCGCCGCATTGGAAAAATTGATCGCCGTGTTTCGTCAACACCGACACGCCGACGAATCGTTTTACGCCGTCGTTCATCGACTCGGACTGGAGCCATTTCGGGAGGCCGTTTATGCCAATACTCATCAATAAACTTTCTGTTGTTTCGGATTGCTGGACGCCGTACACCAGTGATGCCTTACCCGCTGCACTCAGCCCAGAAGATCATGTCCTCGTCTCGGTAAGCGATTGGCCCGCTCTGCGTTCAACGTTGATTGCTTCATCAGCTCAGATCGGCGTGTGCGCGGCAAACACGACCGAACCCGAAATACTGGAAAATGACCTATCGCGCTTAAACTTAATCGCGATTGACTTTCCGATATTCACCGATGGACGTGGCTATTCCTTAGCTCGTCAATGGCGTGAAGCGGGTTTTCGAGGCGAGTTGCGTGCGATCGGAGACATTCTGCCAGATCAAATTTTTTACTTGGCGCGCTGCGGCTTCGATACCTTTGCACTCAAAGATGGCCAATCACCTGAAATCGCCTTGGCGGCGCTGCACACCTTTTCAACCAGTTATCAAGCTGCTGCTGACACACCTCTTCCCCTCTATCGCCGAGAAAGCCACACAGCCACAACAGCAGCTCCAACAAACGAGACAAGCTAATCTCTCGATATACTATAACTAATTATTGGCTAACTGGTTTTGGTCATACTGCTTTGCGGTAAAAGCGCACGCGCCAGGATGGAGTTACGTTTACATGGCTACGGTTATTGATCTAATTTGGGAACATATGAGCGCGCAACCCAATCGCGTCGCCTTACGCCATGAAGATCAAATTATCACCTATTCAGAGCTCGCCGCACAAGTTGATGCCCTGACTGAAGCATTGTGTGATCAATTCGAGCAAATGCGTCGCCCCATCGTGGCCGTGCTGCTCGAAAGATCTCTGGATCAAATCATTTGCTTGTTAAGCATTCTGAAGGCAGGCCTGATCATCCTTCCTCTTGACCCTCATATGCCCGCAGAGCGAAATACCATCATCTTGGAACACGCGCGCGCCGATTTACTGATCCTAGACCACACCACGCAAGGAACTATTGCACTACCACATAATGTAGGCGTTATCGAGCTGAACCCACTGCTCGCCCGAATCCGGCAACTGGCCTCAACCCCTCACGTTCCCACTTTGGCTGTCGGCGGCAAACCCGCCGCCCTGATATACACCAATGCCGATCCAGAAAGCTGCAAAGGCGTAACGCTGACAAACGCTCAATTGCACGATCATCTCATCACCTTGACACGCCGACCTGGCTTCACACATGAACACAGTATGGGACTGATCAGCCGTCCCTCCAGCCCCTGGGCACTTACCGAACTCTTTCTACCACTCATCGTCGGCGGATGCGCTTGCCTCTTAACACATCGCACCGCACACAAAGAAAACCAAAATAAAGAGAACCAAGACAAAGAAAGCCAAGACAAAGAAAGCCAAGAGAAAACCACGCACATCACCCATTTGATACTGAGCGCTCACGCTCTGCATGATTGGCTTACTGGACATCAGCAAAGCGTCGACACAAGCTCATCAACTGATCCCCATGCCATATGGCCAGACGCGTTGCCCAAACACGTTTGGATCGGTGGAGAAATATTACCGCAATCCATCCGCAATTTTGCTCAACAAACGACCTCAGTATTGTGGCGCTTTTGCCATATTCCAGAAGCCGGGGGCTGGATTACCGCTTACCCCATCAATCCTAATAAGCCGCCCCTTCCAGAAGATAAGCAACCCACCGACATACCCGATACCCACCCGCTTGGCCCCGCCATGCCTGGTGTTCATATGTATTTACACACCCCCACTGGCGGCCTCGCTGGTCCAAACGAAGTGGGCGTCTTATGGGTAGGCGGAAGCGGCCTGACAGCAGGCTATCACAATGAAGCTGGACTCACCGCCACCACCTTCACCCACCCTTCCGGTCGACCCAACGAACGGCGCTTTAATACGGGCCTAAAAGTCAGTAAAAACGCACACGGTTTCCTTTCTTTACACCAGCTCAGTGACGACGCCGTCACCCTATACGATTACCGCCTTGAGCTGAGGGAAATCGAAAATCGACTCGATCACATGTTGTCGCTCGAACGATCAGCCATTAAAGTCATACACAGCGATGACGTAACGCACGTGGTCGCCGTGTTACAACTGACAAACAACTTCACCAGTGACCAGTTGAATTACGATGTGATTCGACAGAATTTAGCCGACGCGCTGCCCGATTTTTTAATCCCCGCCTATTTTCATGTCGTACCCGAAATACCCGTTACCAGCACGGGTATCCCCAAACGATCAGCCATTCATATTCCAAAGCTGGACATGCTGACCAATTCATTCAATCCACAGCGCGAAACACTGGCCCACAGTACCACTCCAAACACCGAGCCCGACGGCCCATCACCGGCACCAATACCCGCTAACTACGTACCCGCTAACTACGTCGCGCCAGAAGGGGCCTGTGAGAAGCACCTTGTGCATATTTTTGAAGAACTCCTGGGTCAGCCGAGCATCAGCGTAACCACCGAATGCCGTGAACTGGCCGATTCCATTACGCTAGCCACTTTTTGCCAACGGCTACGATTGACGTACTTGTGGCGTGATACAAACGACGTTATTCCATTATTGCGCGTCATCCACTGCGACTCCCTACGCCAATTGGCGGCGCAGCTCATACCACACCCGACTCCGACACGACACGCTACCTCACTAATCCCTATCGCGCCACGAGACAAAACCATCCCACTCAGTGGATCACAGCTTCAAACATGGTACGTAGAGCACTTCAACCCAGGCAGTCCCATTAATAACATCACCTTTTCGTTTAACATCAGCGGAGAGTTGCAAACAGCAAACTTAGAAAAAGCGCTGCATCTCGTCGTCAACCGACACGAAATACTGCAATGTGCGGTGTCGTCAGTGTGCGCACTGCCCACACTGACCCATTTTCCCTCTGTTGACGTACCGCTCATGCAACACCAAGGACAAAACAAAGAAGCCGTCACGCGTAAACTGAACGAATTGCATCAGCTACCCATTCCACTGCAAACGGCCCCACTCATGCGCTGCGCGCTCATCAAAACCGAAGCCCATCAATACGTTCTGGGTCTAGCGGTTCACCGCTTAATTTGGGATGAATTCTCCACTTCACGCTTTATTCGCGCACTGGCCAACACATACAATTCGTTATGCACGCCCCCCGGTACAGCCGATACTGAGACCGACCCTGCCCCTATCAATTATCATGACTATGCCCAGTGGCAACGCAACACAGCCGCTGAGCAGAAAAACCGTAGCCTCACCTTTTGGCGTCAACAACTCAGCGGCGCAGTGCCACGCACTCAAGCGCTGCGCACCACCCCCACGCTCAGCAGCACCCCCACACCCCGTTTCAGTGCCAGACGCGCTTATCACTTCGCCTTACCTCATGAACTGCAACAGGGACTGACTGATTTTTCCAAACAACATCGCAGCTCAGTCGCCACCGTCGCCTTACTCGCTTATTTTGTTGTCCTAGCTCGATACACCGACCAGGCTGATCAACTCATTGGTTACTATACCCCAAACCGACCCATTCTCGACGCTGACGAGCTAATCGGTCCATACGCAACTCTTCAGCCTGTGTACCTAAAGGTCGATCCAGATTGCCACATTGATGATGCCTTGGCGCAACTGAGGCTGTCACTGAGCGCGGCTTCGGAACACCAGCACATCCCTTTTGATCAGTTAGTGCATTACCTTAATCAAGGCAAAAATAAGACAGACGAATCGGCGTTTTTGGCCGCCACATTCATTTACCACACAGTCGAGCCAGACGTCCTGCACTTCGGGCCAGCGCGCCTGAGCGCCACACAGCCTCCCCAACTGAACGGTGGGCGCGAATTGCATGTTGCACTGGAAAATCTACGGAATCGAATCACAGCTACGGTGTACGCCTGCGAAACGCTGATCGACGCTGGAGCCATCGAGCGCTTCATGGACCATTTCACACGGGTTTTGCATCACATCAGCCAGAACAGCGCTAACACCCTCGCGCACATCACCCTACTTTCTCCGACCGAGTTGAGCCGTTTTTTATATGAGACGCCACCCAGCCTCCCCGAAGTCAGTCCATACCGATCTATTGCGCAATTAATCAGCCAGCAAGCACAAAACAGTGTTGATAAAATTGCGGTTGTGGCAGCAGGGGAGCGCATCACCTACCCACAATTAGAGCAACGCTCCAATCAACTGGCCCACACATTGATGCGACTTGGCTTAAAGGCGGGCGATCGCTGCGCCGTGTGCTTGGAACGCAACACCCTTCTGCCCATCACGTTTATTAGTATTTGGAAGTGTGGTGCCTCGGTATTGCCCATTGATCCAAACTTACCGATTGGCTTTAACAAGAAAGTGCTGCAACACGCCGAAGCCCGTTTTTTACTTGTCGATCCACCTTATATCCAAGCGGTTGATGAACTCACCCGAGCCGAACCCAGCACCACACTGCTCACTCGAAGCATGTTGGATTTTGAAAAAGAATCGCTACTGACTCCAAAGCACGCACACACACGCTCATCACAATCCGAAGCGTATGTGTTCTACGTTGCGCCCGGTAACGCCACATTACACGGTATTGGCGTTCCCCATCAGGCAGTCATTTGTTTTCTGAACGCCATAGAAGATCGCATTCAAATCAAATCATCAGACCAATTTCTCTCGTTATCCCCTGTCAGCTTCGATGATCACCTTTTGGAATTTTGGCTACCGCTCATGGTGGGCGCCACGTTGTTTATCCAAGACTGTCCAACGGGTCAAAACGGTTTGGAAATCTTAGGGGCCATCGAGGCGCATGGCATCACCGCTTTGCAAGCCCGCCCGGACGTATGGTCACACATCATGACCACTGGATGGTCAGGCAATCCAGAGCTCACCGGTTTAATCGGCGGCAGCAGTATTACACCCGAGCTGATTGACTTCTTATCGCCTCGGCTCAAAGAGCTGTGGTTTTGTTACGGCACCACCGAGAGCACCGTGTGGAACACCACGCAACGTCTTCACCCTCACACCCCCGCTGGAATGATTGGCCAACCACTTGCCCACTCTCGCGTGTACATTTTGAATGCCGCCGGTCAAGCCATGGCCGAAGGGTGGACCGGTGACGTATACATCGGCGGTGCCTGTTTGACGCACGGCTATTTAAAGAATCGCTTGGAGACCAAAGCACGATTTGTCGAACTTGCTCTCGAAAATGGTGCCACCGTACGCTTATTGCGTACCGGTGATCGAGCGCGTTGGCAAGCAAACGGTGTCTTGGAATATCAAGGACGTACAGATCGCTTAGTGAAAATTGCTGGATATCGAACAGATCTTTCGGAAATCGAACAATGCATCGAGACCATGCATAAAGTGCATCGCGCCGTCGTACGCGCCGTATCCAGCACCACCTCGGCGCGCACCACTCAACTCATTGCTTACGTAGAACCCACCCCCGAGAGCACCCTAACACCCTACGACATTACCCACTACCTCAAGCGCCTTCTGCCCATTCACAGCATTCCACAACAGATCTGCTGCCCCGTTCACTTACCGTTCAATCAAAACGCTCAGCCCAAGTGGTCCCAATTACCTTCGCCAG
>JARRRL010000153.1:0-8424 GCA_037380725.1 Gammaproteobacteria bacterium
GCTTAGTGGATGTCCAAGCGTTTGCCAATTCTGAACAGCGTGCGGTGTACGCACAAGTCAACGCCAATCTGCGTGTCGTGTCTTGTGTTCTGTTTCGCATTGCTTTTGATGAAAAGGGATTGCCATCGCGGGATTGGAATTTACCTTTCGATCAGTTGATTGTGAGTGCGGGTAAAGGGCCTGATTTGGGCGCGGGGCCGATCAAATTATCTACGTCGACGCAGTGTTCGGTGCCATGGCATCAGATTAAACTTTGGGATGCGGCGGAGATTAAGTCCGTGTTTTCCTGGGTAGTGGAAGCCGTATCGGCAAATCGTTTAGGACTGGTGTTTGATCAAGTCGATGAGACAAGCGAGGGACTGCTTGATACGGATGATTTAATAGATGACTTTGATTTTACAAATGATTCGATTATCGAAACGGAAGACAGCCCGTTCTTTTCTTCTGCTCAAAGTGCACAGAATGGTTCTGTTCAAGCCCCCATGCACGGTTACCCACCGCACATGATGCCACCCATGCCTTACGGGTATGATCCTTCGCAACCGATGGTGCCGCCCCCCGGGTATTACCCACAGATGTTGCCTCAGCAGCACATGCATGATTTGTCGCTCGCCGAAGCGCGCTTACAACAGATGCAGAAAAAGTTCCGGCAAAAGGAGCTTGCGCTTACTGAAAAGCTGAAGCAGCTGCAACAACGTCATAAACAGGGGATCCAACAACAGCAGGAGCAGTTTGCGTCAGAATTGACGGCTTTGACTCGTCAACATGAGCAAGCGGTGGAGGAAGTGGCTAGTGAACGCAATCGCTGGCGTGCGAATGCGGAGAAACTACTCACGCAGCGCGATTCGCTGGAAGAAATGTGTGCCGCCCAAAAAGCGCAGGTGGCAAAGCTGATCGAACGCTTGGAACTGCTCCGGCAATCTGCGGAGAAACGTGAACGTGAGAATGTGGAGGCGCTCAGCCGTAAATATGAGCAGTCGCATGAACAAAAAATGCGTACCTTGACACAAACAATGGAAGCGCGTTTGAAGGAAAAAGACGCGGAAATTGAGTGTCGGCAAGAGGTGGTAAAACAGCTTCGTAAAGACATTACTTTGCTGCGCAGAGATAAGATTCGTTTGGTGAACTCGGGAGCGGATAAGTTTTTGGAACGGCTGGAGGAGTTGGGTATCAGTTTTATCGCGTTTCACGCTGGAGCCGGCCATATTTCCATTCCATTGCGAGACATGACGTCTTACATAGAAAATCCCATCGCGTATGCTGCGAATCGGTGCTTGGTGTCGGAGGAACTCTACCGTGCGTGGTTGTCGCATTATGAAGATCCCGTGTGTCGCTTCGTGTTGAATGAAAAAGGTCATGAAATTTGTGGTCACAAGGTGCGCAAAGCGGATGTGCCGAGCGATTTTCAGCTGGGTGTTACTGACCGTTGTGACAAGCATCGATCTTTAGTCGCAGGTTGGAATAATGTTGTTAATATAGGGGGTTGATGTTAGGGAATGACCTGGATACGATCGGTGAACGTGAAGTGACGAGTTGCTGTGTGTGAAGCGTTGTATGAAGCGGTTGTATGAAGCGTTAGCCGATGCAAGTCGCCGTTGCGTTGCATATGTCATCATACGTTAATCAGTTTGACTGTGCCCTCGTTGGAACGACTCGTGTATACTCCCCAGGTGCGGGGCGTTGAATTTGGTATACGACGCGTTTATGTTGACAAATAAACAATTGTTCTGAAAGGTAACGATCCTGAGGAGCAAGGTGTGTTGACTGGTGTTGTGTGGATGAGAAGAAAATGATATCCGGTCCAGTCAGATTGTTTTACGGCGGTGTGTATTGGAAACGGCTTTTCGAAACGTAGGGATCATGGGGGGGCGCCTGGAAGGCGAAGCGGTTCAAGAGACCATTGAACACGTGATTGGCTATTTGCAAGCAAATAATCGGCACGTGGTATTGGAGCAAGACACCGCATCCGCCTTCAAGCATCATGCTTTACAAAGCTGCCATATTCGTCAAATGGGTGGCGCAACGGATTTGGTGATCGTGATCGGGGGCGATGGGTGTTTACTCGGCGCGGGCCGAGCTTTGTCCAAGTCCTCCACGCCTGTACTGGGTGTGAATCGTGGGCGTTTGGGTTTTTTGACTGACGTGTCTCCTGGGAGACTGGAAGCGCAACTGGATCGCGTTTTAACGGGCCATTACACGATTGAAGAACGTTTTCTCTTAGATTGTTTTGTCACCCGAGACGGGGAACCCTTGGGCAATGGAGATGCCTTGAATGATGTGGTTTTGCACCCCAGCCATGCTGTGCAGATGATCGAATTTGATCTGTTCCAGTCGACCTTTAGTGGTGCCCAGTCACAGTGAAATCAAAGTTGTGATCAAACCCTGTCGGCATCGTGAAGCCGTGCAGCTAAGTTGTGATGGACAAGCTGGAATAGAATTGGCGGAAGGTGATGTGATTCGCGTTACGAAAAAACCGCAAAAATTAAAGATGCTCCATCCCCTAGAGCATAATTTTTATGAGGCGTGTCGATCAAAGTTAGGCTGGAGTCACAAGGTGGCCTAGATCATTTTTGTGACCGATTGCGCTCCAGGTCGAGCACGGTGAATCTGCAGTATGTACCCGAATGTTGGTTAACCGAAAAGGGATTCCACGAATTATGCGAGACAATCAGGCTCCTCAGACCATTCGCCTTGTTGACTATACCGTACCAAGGTATTGGATTACCGAAACGACCTTGCATTTTGATCTACACGATGAATACACGCAGGTCGACAGTACGCTCAGAATACAGGCTAATCCCGCTGCTGATGGCGGACCACACGCCTTGGTGCTTGACGGGGTTGATCTGGTGTTGGAGCGCTTGGTGCTGGCTGGTCAAGTCTTGCGAGACGATCAATATAGCGTTACTGATGAAAACTGCGCCTTGAACCCGAGGTGCTCACGTCTGTCCCTGGCGTGGTGTTGGAAAAAGGGTTTGAGTTGAATATTGTAACGCGCATTTATCCACAGCAAAACACATCCCTAGAAGGTTTGTACGTGTCCAATGGCATGTACTGCACGCAGTGTGAGGCGGAGGGGTTTCGTAAAATCACATATTATCTCGATCGTCCTGATGTCATGAGTCGCTTTACGACGACCATTGAAGCGGATAAGCAGCGATTTCCTCAACTCTTATCCAACGGGAATTTGCTTGCTGCTGGGGAACGTAATGCGACGCGCCATTGGGCGACCTGGGAAGATCCATTTAAAAAACCCGCCTATCTGTTTGCGCTCGTGGCGGGCGACTTGTGTGAAAAGCGCGACACCTTCGTGACGTGCTCAGGGCGGGAAGTGGTGTTGCAGATTTTTGTGGAAGCGCCCGATCTGGATAAAGTCGATCACGCCATGCTGTCATTAAAACGCGCTATGGCTTGGGACGAGACGGTGTATGGCCGGGAATACGATTTGGATATTTATATGATCGTGGCGGTCAGTCATTTCAATATGGGCGCCATGGAAAATAAAGGCCTGAACATTTTTAATACGTCCTGTGTGCTGGCCAATACGCAGACGGCAACGGATACTCGTTTTCAACGTGTGGAAGGCGTGATTGCGCACGAGTATTTCCACAATTGGAGCGGCAATCGCGTAACCTGCCGCGATTGGTTTCAATTGAGTTTGAAAGAGGGGTTTACGGTTTTTCGGGATCAGGAGTTCAGCGCGGACATGGGATCTCGAGCGATCAAACGCGTGGAGGATGTGCGTACCCTACGCACCCATCAATTTGCGGAAGACGCCGGTCCGATGGCGCATCCTGTGCGCCCGGACGCGTATATGGAAATCAATAATTTTTATACCGTAACGGTTTATGAAAAAGGTGCCGAAGTGGTGCGTATGATTCACACCCTGTTGGGCCCCGAGGGTTTTCGGCGTGGTTCGGACTTGTATTTTAAACGATACGATGGCCACGCAGTGACCTGTGAAGATTTTCTGAGCGCAATGGAAGAAGCCAATGGTGAGGATTTCACTCGATTTCGTCCCTGGTACAGTCAAGCTGGGACGCCTGTCGTGCGTGCGCAGGGGCATTACGATGCACCGACGAAAACCTATCGCTTGACGATGCGACAGGAAACGCCGGCTACGCCAGGGCAAGCGGAAAAAGCACCGGTGCTCATACCGGTTAAAATGGCCTTGCTGGGACAAAATGGCCAACTGTTACCGTTAACCTTGGGGGCTCAGCCCGTGGGTGACGAGACCGTTCTGCGCTTTGAGCAAGCGGAACAAACGTTTTTGTTTGAACAGGTTGAGGAGAAACCTTTACCGTCCCTGCTGCGTGGGTTTTCCGCGCCCGTGAATCTGCAATACGACTATTCGGCGGAAGAATTGACGTTTTTGAGTGCTCACGATTCCGATCCGTTTAACCGCTGGGAAGCGATGGATCAGCTCGTGTGCGACGCGTTGATTTCACAAATCGATGTGGTTGAGGCGGGAGGGAAAGCGCAATTTTCATCCCTGATTTTTGAGGCTTTTGAACGTATTTTACTGGGAGAGTTTGAGGACAAAGGAGAGCAAGCGCAGTTGTTGTCGTTACCGACGGAAGCGTATTTGTCTCAAAAAGCGCCCATTATTGCGGTAGAAGGATTGCATGGCGCATTGCGTGATCTGCGTCGAGCCTTGGCCGCGCGTTTTTCAGCGCATTTTTCGCGTTTGTATGAACGGGAGCAGAGTACGAAGGCGTATAGCTCAAGCTCCGAGGATATGATGCAACGCTTGTTGAAAAACACCTGTTTGCGGTATTTGGCAAGCCCAACGGACGAACACGCTGTGCCAGTGGGTCTGAATGCGGCTTTGAATCAGTTTTCAACGGCGGATAACATGACGGATCAGTTTGCAGCCTTGAGCGCGCTGGTTCTTGATAAACTACCTGGACACGAAGACGCCTTGGCGGCGTTTTATGATCAGTGGAAAGATCAGGCGCTTGTTGTGGATATGTGGTTTGGTTTGCAAGCCAGCGCGCCGCAGGCGTCTACATTGGGTGTGGTGCAGGGTTTAGTCGAACACGAAGCTTTTGATTGGAAGAGTCCCAATAAAATTCGCAGTGTTGTGGCCAGTTTTGCCAGTGCAAATCCCACTCAATTTCACCGTCGGGACGGCGCCGGTTACGCGTTTTTGTTTGACGTGATTGTACGCTTGAATCGCACCAATCCCCACATGGCCGCTCGGCTGGTTACTCCGTTTACACAATGGCGCCGCTACGATGCCATGCGGCAAGCGCAACTGAAAGGCGTTTTACAGGATCTGCAAAATCAGCCTGATTTATCTTCCGACGTCTATGAGTTAGTCAATAAGTCGTTGAGTCTGTCCTAGCGAACGTTTGCCGATTACAGCCTGGCTGATGGGTGCCACAGGGTGTGGTTCGTCAAACGTTAACATAATTCGGCTGGCGTTTGGGTTTTTGACGAGAATAGACTGAAGGTGCAGCTGAGGGAGGGCTCTTTGATGGTGCGGGCATTCGTGCTGACCCTGTACGTGACACCCCAGATGATACTCTGGGCTTTGGCTCCCTTAATGATCATGGATGCGTCGTCTCTGAAACAACGAGGCGTGTGTTGCGCGGTGTGGGTGGCGCTCAGGCGCTGTGTTGTTGGTCTGGTGATGCTTCCGTTATTGTGGTGTTTGCAGGCGTGGCACTGGATTGGATTTTTGCTCGATGAAATGCTGTATCGCGGTTATCGACGGGTCGCGCTAGAAGCGCCCATTTTTATCAGTGGCGTGCCTCGCAGTGGTACGACGCATTTGTATCGCGTTATGGTGGAACACGAACACTTGACGGGTATGATGCTGTGGGAGTGCTTGTTGGCACCCAGCGTTTCACAGCGACGCTTGATGCAAGGTTTGTGGCGTTTGCTTGCGCCACTTGCTCGTGTGTTGGTTCGAGGAAAGGGGGGGCGGGTGGCCCATTCTTTGTTTCCAAAAGCGTTGATGTCTATCCATCAATTGGGTTGGCAAGAGGCGGAAGAAGATTTTGTTGCGCTGATTGCTGTGAATGCCTGTTTTTTACTGGTATTGCTTTTTCCACACAGTGCGTGGTGTTGGCGGCTTGCGGACTTTGATCGTGCGGTGTCGCCGTGGAAACGGCGCGTTATATTGGATTTTTATTACGCGTTGGTGCAAAAACACATTTACGCGCACGGTCTGCGGGCGCGTGAGTCGGGCGCCGAGGGATCCATTATTTCGCCACAGCCGCTGCGTTACATCAGTAAAAATCCTTCTTTTACGCCGTGGGTGAATGGGTTGCGAGCGCGGTTTCCGGGCGCTCGTTTTGTGATGTGTGAGCGCGAGCCCCAAAAAGCCTTAGCCTCGCAAATCAGTGCTGTGGCGCCAGCATGGATGCTGTTGCAAGGTAAACCGATAGAGAGGGCGTTTGTGGATCGTTTAATTGCAATGTTAGCACGTTTTTATGCGGTAATAGATGTGTGCTGCCAGCACTCGGATGTCTATCGTTTACCGATGACGCGGCTGGTAACGGACTTAACGGATTCAGTTGAAACGGTGATGAGACATGTGGGTGAGCGCATAACACCGGCTTTTTCTGAGTATTTAGGTGTGGCGAATGCGCGAGCGCAATCATATCGCAGCGGACATCGGTATTGCCTTTCCCAATTTTCAATACAGTGGGAGACCGTTCAGCAACAATTTCCAAAGCGATATTGGCAGGTGGTCAAGGCGAAGAAGGAGGAGTATTGATGAGTACCTTCACGCAAGGCCGTCAGGTGGCTGATTGCATTGAGCAACAGGCGGTAGTTGAGTCAAAAGAAGTTGAATCAAAAGGAGTTGAATCAAAAGGAGTTGAATCTCGATCTGTTGAATCCGAAGCAGTGGATCAGGCCACTTATGAAGATATTTTGGGGCGACGCGATCAGGCGAGCGAGCGCCTGGGTTTTGACCCACGTGGAGGTGAACGTCGACGTGTGGGGCTG
Organism: Gammaproteobacteria bacterium; assembly: GCA_037380725.1. Lineage (GTDB taxonomy): Bacteria > Pseudomonadota > Gammaproteobacteria > Pseudomonadales > JANQJO01 > JARRRL01. Next base: position 6,961 of record JARRRL010000153.1, read on the forward strand.
GAGCATACGGGATTGGGTTGTGTTGGCGAATCAACGACACCCGTGCGTTTGCTGATTGTTTCGGATACTGAGCCCTATCGCAATGGTGTGGGTGCGTATTATGCGGATTTAATGGCGGACATTGAGCCACTGCTCAGTGCCGTTGATATATGCTGTCCCTCCACGGCTTCGCTGGATTTGGCGTCGAGTTGGCCGTGGTCGCGTGGCATATCGTTTCCCATGCCAGGTGATACGACTCAACGGGTTCGATTGCCGCATGTCCCGACATTGACGCGCCACATTCATAAATTTCGACCCGATGTGATTGTGTCAGCAACGCCAGGCGGATATGGCATTATGGCTGCGCACATTGGACGTCAATTGGGCGTCAAAGTATTTGCGGGGTTTCACACGTGCTTTACCCAGATTGCGCGCTTATATTGGCGTCGATGGCGTTGCTTAGGTGCCCGTGGACTGTCCTTAGCTTGTCACCACGTGCTATTCAGTATGGCGGACGAGGTGCTGGTGAACTCCCCAGATATGATGCGTTTGGCTCGGGAGCACGGCGCGCGGCGGGTGCGCTTAGTGGGCACGCCGGTGACGCCGAAGTACTTGAGCACGCCGGTTCGGCGATTGCCAACGTCCGTTGAAAAAGTGTTGTTTGTTGGACGTTTGGCGGCGGAGAAAAACATCGAAGCGGTGGTGAGAGCCGCCATTTCTTTGCCACATATGCAATTCTCTTTTGTGGGGGATGGTCCAGAACGTCGTAAATTGGAGCGCATCAGCCGTTCTTTACCGAATGTGCGTTTGCACGGTTGGGTGGATCGATCGGCGATGGATCGAGTCTTGGATGATCACGATGTGTTGGTCTTGCCCAGCCGGATTGAGAGTTTTGGTACTGTGGCGCTTGAGGCCATGGCTCGCCAACGATTGGTGATTGTTTCCCCTGCGTGTGGTATTACCGAGTGGCCGTGTTTGCGTGGTGGCTTGCGCGTGATGGATCCGCAGGAGACCTTGACAGAGGCATTGATTGATGTATCAAGATTAAATGCGTTTGGTCTATTTTCTCAAGGTGCCTTAGCGCGGGCAGCGGTTCGGCAGCACGTGTTGTGGAATCGTCGATTGTGGTCAACGGCACTGGTTGAGCCTGTTCAGGCGTGGTCGCGCAGTGCGGTGTGGAGAGCTTGTGCTCGTGACATGTTGACGGGTTGGTTATGAGGGGACGGAGCATGAGGCTCTCACCGTTAGGCCTGAAGGGCCAAGATGGTGCTGATAATACAGTTAGTGATAATGCTATTATTGTGCGACGCGCTATTCTCAGTGTACATGATGTGATGCCTGAAACGCTTCGTGACGTAGAAGCGATTTTATCGGGTCCATTGGCCGCGTTTGATCCAGAACGGATTCTGTTGTTGGTTGTACCAGGGTGTTCCTGGTCGAGAGGGGCATTGCAACGATTGCGCGTGTTGGCGATGTCGGGTTATG
>JARRRL010000154.1:0-7676 GCA_037380725.1 Gammaproteobacteria bacterium
CCCAACTTTCTCCAGTAAAAAAGTGTATGCAACGACGTTCTTTGAGGGAGGTCATATTCCACCAGCGCAATGTACCATTCCAATCAGTACTTATTTTCTATATATAAAAAGCGCGGATTCAACTCACAAATGTATCGCTTAATAGCAGACCCTCATCAGAAAAAAACCGTAATGCAATTAATGCTCACGCGTAGCGCGAAATTTCACTTCCGGCCATTTTTCTTCGGCCAATTGCAAGTTTACCCGAGTGGGCGCCAAATACGTGAGGTGTCCGCCCGCATCGACTGCAAGATAATCATGGGTTTTTCGCTCAAACTCCGCGCGTTTTTTTACGTCTTCACACTCCACCCATCGCGCGGTATTCACACTGATGGGTTCGTATGCGCAATCCACTTTATATTCTGATTTCAAACGGAATGCCACCACGTCAAACTGCAAAACCCCCACAGCACCCAAAATCACATCGTTGTTCCGACGCGGCCAAAACACTTGCACAGCCCCCTCTTCTGAAAGTTGGGTCAGTCCTTTTTGCAACTGCTTACTCTTCAGCGGATCTTTGAGCACCACGCGCCGAAACAAATCGGGCGCAAAATGAGGAATACCGGTAAAATTGAGGACTTCATTCTCCGTAAACGTATCACCAATTTGAATCGTGCCGTGATTGTGTAAACCAATGATGTCTCCCGCATAGGCTTCATCCACATGCGAGCGATCACCCGCGACAAACGTCAAGGCATCGCTGACTTTAATGTCTTTTTGCAGGCGCACGTGTTTCAACTTCATCCCACGGATAAAACGCCCCGAACAAATACGCACAAACGCGATTCGATCTCGGTGTTTGGGATCCATATTGGCCTGAATTTTAAATGCAAAACCAGTGAAATCGGCTTCTTCCGCACTCACCACCCGTTCCGCGCACTGCCGCGATTGCGGTGCCGGTGCCCAACGAGTTAGCCCTTCCAGCATGTGATCAACACCAAAATTGCCCAATGCCGTACCAAAATAAACAGGCGTCAATTGGCCCGCCAAGAACGCATGCTCATCAAACGGATGACTGGCACCCGCCAATAATTCCAACTGCTCTTCCAGATTGTCCCACTCATCCGCCAAGTAATCTCGCGCCTCGGCACTGTGAAGACCTTTTATGCGGCGAAACGCATAAATCTCATGCCCATGACCGGTTTCATAACACTGGATTTCGTCATTTTGTAGGTCATAAATACCCTTAAAGTGTTTACCCATGCCAATCGGCCAGGTCACCACAGCACAGCGGATGTTGAGCACCGATTCCACTTCATCCAACAACTCAATGGGATCACGAATATCGCGATCCATTTTATTCATAAATGTGATGATCGGCGTATCGCGCAATCGACACACTTCCATCAATTTTACGGTACGCGCTTCCACACCCTTGCTGCTGTCAATGACCATCAAAGCACTGTCAACGGCTGTCAGCGTACGATACGTGTCCTCGGAAAAGTCTTCGTGGCCTGGCGTATCCAGTAAATTAACCGCGCAATCGTTAAACGGAAACTGCATCACGGAAGTGGTTACGGAAATACCCCGCTGTTTCTCCATCTCCATCCAATCGGATGTCGCATGCCGATCGGATCCCCGCCCTTTCACCGTCCCCGCTTTCTGAATGGCGCGCCCAAACAACAACACTTTTTCAGTAATGGTTGTCTTACCCGCATCGGGGTGAGAGATGATAGCAAACGTGCGTCTTTTGTTGATTTCATTGATAAAATTTCTATCTACTGCCACGTCAGAGTCCTTATTTGTACCTAAATTTGTACCCATAGTTGATTTTGCTTCTTTGCTTCTTTACTGCTTTTTGAGCCGCCGCTTGAAGCGGGCGACATTTTACTTGAATCACCGTCTTGCGCTCCTACAAATTCGAGCAAAGCGGCAAAATTATGTCCATCAGCACTTCTAAGTGCCGCGATATACTGATCCCGACGGGCATTCATTTTTTCTAATGCGTATCCGCCCGACCAATCAATTTCTTCCTCATCCATCAGCTTGGTTAAAACCGCATCTGCCATAATGCGGGAATGCCGACCATTTCCGTTTGGGAAAGGGTGGATATATACCAACTTATGATGAAACCGCGCCGCCAACTCTTTAGGCGGATACGTGCTGTTCTCTATCCAATACTTAGCGTCACCGAATAATTGACGAAGCTGTATAGCAATCTGAACAGGATCAATCCCGATATTCTTTTCTATCTTCCTAAAAGTCCCCGCCCATTTCCAAACCTTCCCGAAGAGTCTTTTGTGCAAGTCGCAAACAAAGCCCTCCGTGAGAACATCAGGGGTCTTTTGTTTTTTGAGCCACTGCATCCCCTCATCAATATTGGCTTGCTCAAGCTGATCCAGTTCTCCTCTGGTCGTCACATGCTTGAACAGTAAACCCGCCATCTCATCAGGATCGAGAGGCGTTGAGCCATCCGGTTCACCGACAATTTGCGGCGGGTTTTCCTCGCTCATGTTTCACTCCAGAAGTCCGAGGGCATTTTGCCCATGATTTCGGAGGCGATACGCTCAATTTCCGAATTGAGCGTATCCTTATCTAAAGACTGGGCTTCTAGCGCCATGTGCGTAGAAGCGGCTTTAACGCGCGCTTTCGCCTGCTTAATCGCTTGCTCCCTAATCAAGCTATCAATATCCTTTTCAGGCACGACGGCATAAACAAAACGGCAATTCATGGCTTCTGCCATCGTTTGCATGGTGCGAAGCGTAACGCTCCCCGACACTTCGCCGGATTCCGCCTGAGAAACCCGCCCCTTGGTCACGCCTAAGCGTTTTGCCAATTGCGCGCCAGACATCCCAAGCGCTTTGCGAACAGTTTTTAGCCATCCCTCGGATACAGGCATAGAGTAGCCCCCAAACTGTTTTACAGCTTGGTTCACCTTATCTCTATATTGCTTTAATACAATTGCCTCAAAGCTCATGGGGTTTACCTATATGTATCCTTTCAATCTCAATTTGTTTAGTTAAATATATACCATATAACCAATAGTGTCTATAAATAACTAAACTATAGAGGCATATAAGTTTAGCTATCACTAAACCATTACAGGGTTAGAGTTTAGGCATAGCTAAACTCCCACCTTAAAGCTAAGGGAGCCTAATGGCTCCAAAATATATGAACTTCCCTATAGCCTGAGCGGTCTCGCTCGCATGAACCTCTCCCAACTAGGGCGACTAGACGGGGGTAAAAGAATCCAGAACAAATTGCGGAGGGTCTGCCCCACAGATGGAAACCGTCATTTTTCTTGATTGTGAGGGGGTGTAACGCCCCTCCCTTCTTTTCCTTTTAATCCTCTATTTTCTAAATCTCCTCTGCTCCTGACCTTTTCTTTTTCTCATTGATGTACATAAGCCAGAACCACCAGCCTTTTCAAGGTGACAGAATACAATAAAATGAACAATAAAATACCTATTTATATGTGCATCTGGCATTTAGTGATCAATTCTTCAAAATGCTACCAACAGTCGCCTGACTATGTAGACGTCACAATAATAAAAAAGGATCTTGATCATGGCAGTCAATTCTATCCTCCAACGCTTTATGGAGCAGAGCCCAATCCCCGTTATGGTCAGAATACTATTGGAGCGTGTTATTAGCGCTGATAAACTGGATCTTTTGGACTCATGAAGGGATGGTTATTGCAGTTACTCAGGATGAGTGGGAAAGATTTCACAAAATGACCGATAAAGAATTTGCCCCTTCGCTGATCGACCTGGCAGGTAATGTGGTATTGGACAAATATAAAAAAAGATTCCAAAAGATATGCGACTTGCGCCGCATGATGGTACCAGTTCGAGAGTTAGTCACTGGTTTGGTTTCAATGCGTTAGCCATGTGATATGGCTGATACGTCGCATATGGCATATCACATGGCTTTGGCAATAAGGTTTGCGGCGCCGGAGGTCGACTATACGACCTAGTCACGGCCTAGTCTTTATTTCAGATCAAAACGATCTGCGTTCATAACCTTGACCCAGGCGCTGACGAAGTCTTTCACAAACTTCTCTTTGGCATCGTCCTGCGCATAGACTTCGGCATAAGCGCGAAGAATGGAGTTAGAACCGAATACCAGATCGACTCGGGTTGCAGTCCATTTTACCTTGCCAGATTTGCGTTCACAGATTTCATACAGGTTGTTGTCCGCGGGCTGCCAGCTGTAGTTCATGTCGGTGAGGTTGACGAAGAAGTCGTTACTCAACACACCCTCACGATCGGTAAAGACACCGTGTTTAGTGCCGTCATAGTTGGTACCCAGTACCCGCATGCCACCAACCAATACCGTCATTTCACTGGCGGTCAAACCCATTAATTGCGTGCGATCCAGCAGTAATTCTTCGGCGGATACGGCGTAATCCTCTTTCAACCAGTTGCGGTATCCATCGTGAATAGGCTCCAGTGGTTCGAAGGAATCTACGTCGGTCATGTCTGCGCTGGCATCTCCACGTCCAGCCGCGAAAGGTACCGTAATGCTGACACCGGCATCACGCGCGGCTTTTTCCACGGCAGCACTCCCCCCCAGAACAATCAAGTCGGCCATACTCACTTTTTTGCTAAGTCCGGCTTGAATCTGCTCGAGCACACTCAACACTTTTTGCAGTCTGGCAGGTTCATTACCCTGCCAGGCATTTTGCGGTGCCAAACGGATACGGGCGCCATTGGCACCACCTCGATAGTCGGAACCACGGAACGTTCGTGCACTGTCCCAAGCGGTGGTGATCAGTTCAGATGAACTCAATCCACTATTCAACAAGGTAACTTTGAGGTCGGCAATCTCAGCCTCACTCAAGGTATAGTCGACACTGGGAATTGGGTCCTGCCAAATCAAATCTTCGGCAGGAACATCAGGCCCCAAATAACGACTTTTCGGACCGAGATCTCTATGGGTTAATTTAAACCAGGCCCGTGCAAAAACCTCCGAAAAATAGCCTGGGTCTTTATAGAAACGCTCGGAAATTTTCTGATAGATAGGATCTTTGATCATAGCCATATCGGCATCGGTCATCACCGGGTTATGGCGGATTGATGGATCATCCACATCGACGGGTTTGTCTTCTTCCTTGATATTGATGGGCTCCCACTGCCAGGCACCTGCCGGACTCTTTTTAAGCTCCCACTCATAGTTGAACAGCATGTAGAAATAGCCGTTATCCCATTTAGTGGGGTTGGTGGTCCAGGCACCTTCCAGGCCACTGGTAACCGTTTCCTTACCCTTGTTACCTCGCCAGCCAAGGCCTTGCTCATCAATGCCGGCCCCTTCGGGACTTTTACCCAGCAAGGAAGCATCACCATTACCGTGGCATTTACCCACGGTGTGACCACCGGCGGCAAGAGCAACGGTTTCTTCATCATTCATAGCCATGCGGGCAAAGGTAACGCGAACATCTTGCGCCGTTTTTAAGGGATCTGGCTTGCCGTCCACCCCTTCCGGGTTAACGTAAATAAGACCCATCTGCACCGCTGCCAGTGGATTCTCAAGGGATTCACGGTTGTCGCTGCCGTAGCGCTGGCTGCTTTCTGCCAGCCACTGTTTTTCTGAACCCCAGTTGATATCTTTTTCGGGATGCCAGATATCGGGACGCCCTCCGGCAAAACCATAGGTTTTCAATCCCATGGATTCATAGGCCATAGTACCCGCCAGGATCATCAGGTCAGCCCAGGACAATTGGTTGCCGTATTTCTTTTTGATGGGCCAGCGCAAGCGACGGGCTTTGTCCAAGTTGGCGTTATCCGGCCAACTGTTCAGGGGGGCAAAACGCTGATTACCAGTACCCGCACCGCCGCGACCATCGGCAATACGATAGGTCCCTGCGGAGTGCCAGGCCATACGAATCATCAGGCCGCCATAATGCCCCCAGTCAGCGGGCCACCATTCCTGACTGTCCGTCATGAATGCCTTCAAATCTTGCTTGACGGCCTCTAGATCAAGCTTTTTGAATTCTTCGGCATAATTAAAATCGTCACCCAAGGGATTCGTTTTGCGATCGTGCTGATGGAGAATGTCGAGGTTGAGGGTTTTCGGCCACCAATCGACATTGGAAGAACTTATGGTCGTAGACCCGCCGTGCATGACGGGACATTTACCCGCTGTCGTTTTCGCATCGTTATTCATAATCAGCTTCCTTTTGATTATTCCAGTAGATTGATTATTCCAGTAGAAAAAATCTATCCTGAATGACTGATAAACTGCCTGAGACTTAGAGCAAGAATGAACAGATGTGAATTAATACAGATGTGGATAATGAACAAGTGGTCCACATCATAGAGACCACTGTCATCGTTTTATCCTTTATTCAAAACAAGATTAGAAAAGATTAAAAAATAGGCTGCCGACAGATTGTCTCCACCCGATCTGGGCCGGTGGACAACATCTGAACCGGCACACCCAATAACGCTTCAATCCGCTCAACATAAGCGATCGCATTCGCAGGCAGTGCGTCCCAATCTTGCACTCCAAAGGTGCTCTCAGACCAACCCGGCAAGGTTTCATACACCGGCTGCGCGTGCAATAACTGCTGAGCCGATACCGCTCCACTCAATGGTCGACCTTCCTGATCCACATAGCTCGTACAAATTTTCACTTCTTCTAAACCATCCAGAACGTCCAGCTTGGTCAAACACAGACCCGATACCGAGTTCAAGGCCATCGAACGCTTCAGTATCACGGCATCCAACCAACCACATCGACGCGGTCGCCCTGTCGTCGCTCCAAATTCATTACCTTGTTTAGCTAAGTGCGCTCCCACATCATCAAACAACTCCGTCGGGAAAGGACCACTACCCACACGCGTTGTATACGCCTTGGTGATACCCACTACCGCATCCAAGTACAAGGGACCAAAACCCGTACCCGTGCTGGCCGCCCCAGCGGTAGTGTTGGAGGATGTGACAAACGGGTAAGTACCGCAATCAATATCCAACAAGGTACCCTGCGCCCCTTCAAACAAAATGGACGTCCCAGACTCCCGTTGCTGACACAATAAGGTCTGGGTATCCGTAATGCTGTCCGCCAACCGTTTACCATAAGCCAAATACGGCTCCAACACCGCTTCGACGGGCACCACATCGACGTGGTGGTACGATTCCAACAAAAAGTTATGGTACATCATCAGCGCTGTCAGTTCGCGCGCAAAACGCTCCGGCTGCAGCAAATCACCCAAACGCAAACCTCGTCGCGCAATTTTATCTTCATAAGCCGGACCAATACCACGACCCGTCGTACCAATGGCTTCACGACCCCGCTCTCGCTCACGCGCTTGATCCAACATGACATGCGTCGGCAATATTAAGGGACATTGATCGCTCAGACGTAATCGCGAAAACACGTCGACGCCTTCTTCCAGCAGCACATCCACCTCACGCATCAAAGCCGCTGGATCGACCCCCACACCATTGCCAATGACACTCAGCACCCCTTCATGTAGGAACCCAGAGGGTATCAAATGTAATACGGTTTTTTTGCCTTCAATCACGAGCGTATGGCCTGCATTATGGCCACCTTGAAAACGCACCACACATCCGACGTGCTCGGTCAGCAAATCCACCAACTTGCCTTTTCCCTCGTCACCCCATTGGGTGCCAATGACAACCACATTTTTTGCCTTGCTCATACCCCAACCCACCAGCGCCATTCAGGACCATTAC
>JARRRL010000155.1:0-6058 GCA_037380725.1 Gammaproteobacteria bacterium
GCTGGCGACCTCGTTCTTAATAAAGATTTCCCAATGTTCACCGAGAGTGAGGCTTGTACTCTTGCTGAAGTGTTTGCCTGATCTCAATTCAATGGTTCTTCTTCTGTTTGGAGATCCGTTTCATCTTCTGTCTGGAGACAAGGTAGGGCGTCGATGGCACCTTGATCTTGGTCTACAATTGGAAACAGGGAATTGTAACTAACCCGCCATTGCCCGTTCGAGGTGGTGTTTAGTGTCACGGTTTTTTGATTTCGTCGAATGATTTCACCATACATATCTGTTGAAGTACGATGATTGTAAAAACCAACGCGATCACCGATTTTTGTTTCGTTTTTGGTTAAGCCAACTTTTGCTTTCGTTTGGCGTATTTCGACTTCAGCGCCTTCAAGATTGATAAAATAGTATGGTATATTCCAGCGCATCCCATTGCATTGATTTCTGACGAGTACCCGTGTTCGGTTTAATTTGAGTATGTCAGCAGAAAAAAGACGATTCTCATCAGGGTCAAACCATTGGATGCTCTGGCCGACTTGAATACATCGTTTGATGTTTTGCGTGCGACTGGGTTCGTTCAGCATAACCTTTATGGCTGTACGAAGGCGGAATAAATCAAAAGACGTGGCGTTGCTCAGGGCTTCAAGCAGATTAGAGTAGTTCATATTGTGTTTGGAAATATATGTGCTTTGGTGGAAATGATTTATGGTATAAAGTGGTAGAAAGACTTGCTGGATCATACCATGTTGTTTTCGTTCCGTATAGGAAGTTGTCGCAGACGGTGAAGGCGCAGCGGGTATGGACGACAATCAGATACAAAAAAGGCAGATAAAATAAGCGTTATGAGACGAATACTGGCAGCATTTGCTGTGCTAATTCTGGTGATCAGCGTGGTGGCCTGTCAACCTGCGGCACCGGGAGTTCATGGCTATGTTGAAGGCGAGTTTATCCGAGTCGCGCCAACCAGTGCTGGCTTGCTGGAGACCATATCGGTAACGCGTGGACAAACGGTGCGACAAGGCGAGGAGTTGTTTTCGCTTGATTTAACGGAATTGACGGCTGGGCGGGACAAAGCGCTCATGGAATTGAAGCACGCACAGGCTATATGGAGTGATCTGAAGAAGGGTGCGCGCGCAGAAGAAATCGAAGTGATTCGAAAACAACAAGCACAAGCACAAGCGCAGCGAATCAATGCGCAATTGGAATACGAGCGGGTACAACGTCTCAGTCAAACGGGGGCGACGAGTGTGTCAGCGCGGGATAATGCGAAGGCCGTTCTGGATAGCGCCACCGCGCGAGTGGACGAATTGGTGGCGCAATTGAAAACCGCTCGTTTGGGGGCTCGACCGGATCAAATCGATGCCGCTCTGGCCACCGTCAACAGTGCGAAACAGATTGTGGCGCAGTTTGAAAAGAAACGAAAAGATGCCGCGCCGCTGGCTCCGGCAGCCGGTGTTGTTGAAGACACGTATTTTCAAGCCGGGGAATACGTGGCGGCAGGGCAACCGGTTGTGAGTGTCTTAGCGCCTGATCACATTAAAATTCGGTTTTATGTGTCCCAAAAAAGGGTGCCGAAACTGAAGGTGGGGCACCCGGTGAGCATTCGATGTGATGGCTGCGCTGATCCCATTGAGGCGCACATCGACTACATTGCCCCTCGATCGGAATACACGCCACCGGTTATTTTCAGTGTGGAATCCAGAAATAAATTAGTGTTTCTGATTGAGGCGAAACCAAACAATTTTCACTCCGAACTGAGGCCGGGTTTACCCGTGGATGTTGACCTGGGTTTGTGAGGTGGAGCGGGATAAGACAGGACCGCAATCCTGAGCGAGTGTGCCTGAGAAAAATACTATGCACGATACACACGACCCAGCTGAGATCGATTATGCCATCAACGTGAGAAATCTCACCAAGTGTTATGGCAGTAAAACGGTTGTGGATCATTTTGATGTGCGGGTGCCTAGGGGTAAAATCTATGGTTTTCTCGGACCAAACGGCAGCGGCAAGACGACCACGCTGCGCATGATTTGTGGCTTACTGACGCCCGATGAAGGCGACGGAACGTGCTTGGGTTTGGATATTAAAACCCAAGCCTTGGACATTAAGAAACGCATTGGATACATGACCCAGAAATTCAGCTTCTGGGAAGATTTGAGTATTCGTGAGAATTTAAAGTTTGTTGCTGAGATTTATGGACTTGATCGACGACGAGAGCGTGTGAATGAAGCGCTGGCGCAGCTGAATCTCACGCATCGGCGGCATCAATTGGCTGGCCAGTTGTCGGGCGGGTGGAAGCAGCGCTTGGCCTTGGCGGCTTGTGTCTTGCATGAACCTGAATTATTGCTCTTGGATGAACCCACAGCGGGCGTGGATCCAAAAGCGCGCCGTGAATTTTGGGATGAAATCCACCGATTGGCTGCGAAAGGAATGACGGTTTTGGTCAGTACGCACTATATGGATGAGGCCGAACGCTGTCACGCTATTATTTACATGAGTTATGGCAAGTTGGTGACACAAGGCACGGTACAGGAGGTCATTGCGGGAGCTGGGCTTACCACATGGGTGGTGCGAGGGGAGGGCTTGATGCGTTTGGCCTCAGAACTGGCGAACAATCCGGCGGTCACAACCGTTGCCCCGTTTGGTGACAGCTTACACGTGAGTGGTACCAATAAAGCAAAACTGGAAGCGGCATTGCGTGTTTATTTTGATCATCCCGCTTACGCATGGCGTGAAGAATCGCCGTCCTTTGAAGATGTATTTATTCGCTACATGGCTGATGCGGATGACAACTTCCTGCCTAGTTCATCATAACGAGACAATACGATGAGTCTCTTTTCCTTTCGACGTGCTTATGCGGTTCTGCTGAAAGAATTTACCCAACTGGGCCGTGATGTGGTGACCTTGCGGATGATCATTTTGGTACCCATTATGCAATTGCTGCTGTTTGGCTACGCCTTGAATACCGATCCCAAGTATCTGCCCACAGCGCTTATTTCACAAGACAACAGCGCGTTATCGCGCGCCGTTGTAGCCGGACTGCGGAACACAAGATATTTTTCGATTGATTATGAGGTGTCATCCGATGCCGAAGGGCATGAATTGCTTAAAAGTGGCAAGGTCTTGTTTGTCGTAACCATTCCGGCGCATTTTGAGCGACGGGTTGTGCGGGGAGAGCGTCCGCACATGTTGATTGAAGTCGATGGCAGTGATCCGGTCGCCAGTTCTGGTGCCTTGTTGGCGGCAAATGGTATGTTGAATACACTTTTTCAAGAAGAATTCACCGGTTCGTTGGCGACTTTGAAACCAGGCGCGCCACCGTTTGATTTGCGTATTCAACGTTTGTATAACCCAGAAGGGTTTACGCGTTACAACATTGTGCCGGGTTTGATTGCCACAATTCTAACCATGACGGGGATCATGATGACCGCGTTGTCCATGACGCGTGAACGTGAGCGCGGCACCATGGAAAACCTCTTGGCCATGCCGATCTCGCCCTTAGAAGTGATGGTCGGTAAAATTACACCTTATGTGTTGGTTGGTTTTTTTCAATCTGTCTTGATCGTTCTTGTCGCGAAGGTGTTATTCGAAGTGCCTGTGGTAGGCAGTTTGATGCTCTTGTTTGGCACGTTGACGGTATTTATTACGTGTAACATGGCCTTGGGTTTTACGCTCTCAGCGATCGCACAAAACCAGACTCAGGCGTTGCAAATGTCGTTTATGGTGATGTTGCCTTCGATTTTACTTTCGGGATTTTTGTTTCCCTTTATGGGGATGCCGCTGTGGGCGCAAGTCATGGGGAGTGTGCTGCCCGCTACGCATTTTATCAATATCTCGCGCGGTATTTTACTCAAAGGCAGTCAGTTCAACGAAATCTGGCCTCACCTGTGGCCTCTGCTGGTATTTATGGTGCTCATAACGATCATTGCCGTGAAGCGCTATCGACGGACCCTGGATTAACCGCTCATCGTAAGCGATTACCGATACGGCTTAAATTCGAAATGAATGGATTCGAATTTAAAGCGTTTCGATACACATATCGATCACATACCCATTCACATTCCGCGAGCGCGTCACCGCATTGACTACGTATCCAATGTAAAGCCATCGTTAAAATTCATGTGACCGCCGTGTAAGTTGCAATGAGAAATTAAAATGATAAAAGCTGCACTGTTTAATTGTGCTTTAGAAACCGGAATCGTGTAATCAAACGTGGTCAGTCCGGCTGTGATATCCGCTGCTGGCGTGTCAAATTCCACCGACGGCACCGCATCGCCTGCAAACCAAATATCGACCCCAGCAATATTATGAGCGGCGGTCACGGCGTGCGAGCACACTACGTTTAAATTGACGAGTGTGTCGTCTGCGGGGTCATCGAGAATGCTTTTCACATACGGTGTGTGGTTGAAATCAGCCGTATCTAAGACGAGACCACCCAAGCCGCCTGCCAAGGTATCCGCAGCCAAATACGCTTTGGTATTGTACTGTGATTCCTGAGCCGTGCCGGCGCGATCACTGTAAAAAGTCGCGATGTCCTTTATTTCCGCGTGACTGGGCATTCGAATTGTTTTGCCAGCCGCTACGGCCTGTTTCATGCTGCCGCCGGAGGTGTACAGAATAGATGCCGTCCCCACCAGCGCGCAGTAAGATCCCACTTGGTTGAAAAATTCTCTTCTTTTCATAATGGATAACTCATATTTGATGAATTCATACTATTTCGGGCGATCGCTTACGTATTCAGTCTCTCAGCCGCCCCATCGATCCTCTCACCGTCATTCAGATTGAGATGGCCACCATGCAGATTGCAATGAGAAACCAGAACGACATATTGCGCTCCTTCCAAAATTTCCTTTGGTATTGGAACCACGCAGGTGAATTCCGGTAGGCCAGCGGCAATATCTGCTGCAGGCGTGACGTATTGTGCAGTGGGGCTTACATCGCCATCTATCCAGATGTCAACACCACCGATGTAGTGTTCAGCACTTACCGCATGGCCACAATGGATACTTAAATCATACGATTGACCATTTTCAGCAATCTTTTTAACATGAGGAATGTGGTTGACATCGGCGGCGTCTAGGATGAGCCCACCCAGTCCACCTGCCAGTGTATCGGCAGCTAAGTACGCTTTTGTGTTGTATTGCTCTTCCTGCGGATTGCTCGCTCGATTTCTGTAGAACGCTCCAATCATGCGCAATTCTTGATGTCGAGGTAATCGGGTTGCTCTACCCACGGTAATGATAACAGGGTCAGGCGCAGGTGCAGGCGTAGGTGCAGGCGTGCTACTGTCTCCTACCCCTGCATTCGATCCATTATTCCCGTTATCCGTTCCTGAGTTGCCCCCAAGCCCAAACCCGGGTAATCCGGCTGCTCCACAAGCAGGCAGTAAAGCTGCACTGCCTACAATCGTGCCGTAAGCTGATAATGTGTGAATGAACTCTCTTCTCTTCATGCTCATAAAGCGTAAACCTCTAATTTTAACTTGCATTCTTGTCGTTCTGTTAAAAATGCAATTTTTTTATTTGAATTTTTATATGTCGTGTCCTGTGGAGCATAAAATCAGCCGTAGGTAGATTTAATTGTGTATAGAGTAAAGCAAATCGCGATATACTGCTTGGCTGTTGACTTTATTCAATATTCAAGACTTGGTTATAAAAACATTTTTCAATAGTACAATTTAGGCTAACTACTACTGCTCCTGGTTGCTGGATTAATTTTTTGCTATTGAGATTACAATAAATTAAAGTGTGCGGGGTGTATATAGCTCCAGTTTGTAAGCGCGTAAAGAATTTTGGTCGCTGATTTTATATTCAGTCAGATACACGTCGAAAGATGTACATGTGTAACTTTAGACTTTTTTTATAATAAAGTGATTAATGACTTTGGGTGAGTACTGAGTAAATGCTTGTTAAAAGCTATCCCTTTTTGTTGAAAATTTATTGTCTTTACGCTTCTTTATGGCTAGAATTTTCCCCTTTGTTATAAGGAGGATAAGAGCGAGATTGAGCGAAGATCAACAGTGTTTGAGTGCCGTTTTGGCGTCCACGTGAGCTTTCGGAAACCC
>JARRRL010000156.1:0-5995 GCA_037380725.1 Gammaproteobacteria bacterium
CTTAATAGCGGTTTTTTCCGTGGAGTGTCTTCATGAATCAGCGCGTTCATTTTATTGACTGGATGAAAGCCGTCGGCATGCTTTTAATTGTGATAGGTCACGTCATCGGCAGCCCAGACAGCCTCTTCAACGCTGTTTCAGCTCCACTGTACACCAAGCAATTGGGAGTGGCGTTTTTCATTTTCATCATTGGCTGGAGCCTCGCAAATGAAAACCGCGCCCCAATTCGCGTGGTGTACAATCGTATTTTCCCCGTTTACTTTTATGGCATTCTGGCGGCCATGCTCTTAAGCCTCATCTTCCTGTTCACCAAAGGCGACATCAACGAAAGCAATTATTTGCCTTTTTTCTTCGGCGTCAATGTCTTCGCCAACGCCTTCCCCGCCAACACAACGACGTGGTACATTGGCCTTTATTTACATGTGCTGTTGTTTTGGTATTTTGTCACCCAACAGCAAACCATCACGCTCAAACATCTGGCATTTAGCTTAATCGCTGAAATTGTCATTCGTTGGCTCTTAATGAGCTTGGACCGTCCCTTCACGGCTTACATGATTCTGCCCAATTGGGTAACCGTTTTTCTCTTAGGCAGCTACCTCAAAACGCACCGTGATGCACCCTGGCAAACGCGTCACACCTTCCTCGTATTCGCTTGGATTATGGCTTTACTGCTTTGGGCCGGACTGCGCAGCGCTCCACACTTTAATGGCAAGTTTCCCTTCCGCCAATCAACGGACATCAGCCTCATCTGTCAATCCGCGCTGATTAGTCTCATGTATCTACTCAATACTTTCTTATTCTTTGAAATCGCCCGACGTTTACCTCTACCTAAAATTGTTGCATTCTTTGCACGCAACACTCTCATTATCTTCATTGCGCACATACCCATTATTTTCGAACTGGCGGGGTGGTTTTACCCGTTTTTCAACGACGGTGACGTCAAACGTGTTCTCTTGATTGTGTTATTGTACGTCGGCCTTGGCGTAGCGTCTGAGTACATTCAACGCATCGTCCCGCTCGTAACACTGCGTGAATGGATCTGGGATAAACTGGAAAACAGTGTTTTACCCACCCTGCTGATCCGATCACAACAGACACCCAAAACTCACGTAAAACAACCAGAACACACGCCAAAACGGCCCAC
This sequence comes from Gammaproteobacteria bacterium, assembly GCA_037380725.1. Taxonomy (GTDB): domain Bacteria; phylum Pseudomonadota; class Gammaproteobacteria; order Pseudomonadales; family JANQJO01; genus JARRRL01. The sequence continues at coordinate 1,145 of JARRRL010000156.1, forward strand.
TGATCCTCCTCAGTAGCCCAGCGAAAGTCTAGTGAATGCTTTTCAGGAGGTGCGCCAACTGCCACTCGATCGCTAATTTTTGCCGCAAATAAAACGACGTTTGCAAATCAACTTGTTTGGTCGTGGGATCCGCAAAATTCAGGTCGGAGATCTTCACAGGGTATCGCTGTTGCATGTCACGCTGAGAAACTGGATGCTGAGAAGCTTGATGCTGGGAAACCGGGTGCTGGGAAACGATGTAGGTAGCTACGGCTTTGAACAGACCATCACCATATTGATATTCCGAAAACGCTTTGCGATCACAAAATATAATGTAATACGGTTCTCCATCCGCGGATTTTTCGATAATCACCTTCACAGTGTAATACCGCTTATCTTCAGGCGCATCCGACACGATCCGTGATTCAATACCACCAGAGGTTCCTCGCAGAATTTCAAAAAATCGAACGTCATACGCCGGACAGCCTGGACGACGGTGCGATGCAATGGACTTAAAAAAATGATTTAACTGACGCAGAAACGCTTTACCATGGATATCCGTTTCTTGAAACATCACCACCGATCCACGCTCATCGAAAACGTAAAACAACGTTTTCTCGCCCAAACACCGATAATACACTTGCACCACATCGGGTCTGTTATTTTTCGCCAACGCAGGCAACGGCATCAACAAGGCATCGTTCGAGTAAAAAAACGCATCAAACACGATGGGACTGAACACGCTTTGCGGTGCTCCCAGTAGGCGCAACAACTTCGACGCCGATGACGCCGATTCCACCCACGGCTGATGATCGCGAAACTGAAAAATGTAAAACTGATTCGCAATCGATAGCACGTAGCGCACACTATCGAGGTATTTGCCAGAATAAAAAGTATTCATAATACCATCAAACAACGCTTCCACTCGCTGAGAGATGGATTGAGGTCGTGTGACACCAAAGCACAGAATATCAATCTTTGGCTTCACATATTTTGGCGAAGGGGGTCCACAACGCATATAATTGATCACACAATCCACCACGCTTTGATCGCGATCAAAACCAGTAAAGGTAATCTCATTCCACGTATTTTTAGTAATTTGATCTATACTGACAACTAAATTATCGTGTAATCCAGAAAAATTCAACGCATCGATGTGTTCAGTGATGCGCCGATAACCTCGGCGGTTCATGGTCGACAGCGGATCCACACCAACATTGATAAACAAGGTAATGTGCTGCGCACGTGCGGCTTGACGAAATTGATCCTGACTGGCCATCTCCAAACGTTCTGGGTACAAACTTTGCAAATGATTCAACACGTGGCGCAACTCAGGTTCTGTCAAATCCGTTTCACCCGCTGCGACGGTCAAGCGTGTAGCGCCATCAATTAATCCATTGAAATAACACCACGCCAGCAACTCAACAACACGAGGGCCTCGCTGAATCGCTTGAAAACGCCCCTGTTCCGCTTGCTGTACAGTCCCACTAAAAACGGCCCAATTGCCGACTTTCAATCCATTCTGGCCTGTGGTAAATTCCCGCCGCACCGACAGGTGCTCTTCCGTAAGATTCGGAGCGATATTGGGATTGATGTATTCAATTTTGCCACTTTTCCGCTCAAAAGCCGCATACAATTTACGGCCCAATAAACTCATATCTTGGCTGTTGATCAGCGCTGAAAAACCATTATCTTTTGCAAACCGAGATAAAAATCGATAACTGAAATTTAATTCATCAACCAAAATTTTGCGTTGACCGATCACTTGTTGGACCTTCCAAGTCCGACGACTGTCCAGCAAAATAATCATCGCATCGGACCACTGCCACTCGGCAATTAAACGCGCCACCACCTCGCGTTTCCACGTCACGGCGCCACGCGATGGAGCACGAGACATCATTTCGTTGATTTTGAGATAGAAACATTTTCTTAATAAATCCAGGCGCTCTGGCTCTTTTCGTTTGAGCAAGTACGCTTCAATTTTGCGATACAACATGACGTAGGGATCCAACACATCCAGATCCACTTCACCCTGATAAATGGCGGATTTAAACAGGAGGCTTAACCCGTCCACCGACGGATATTCACTGGCGTACACCTCCGTCAACATGATTTTAATGACCGATTTATACGGTGATTCAATGCCTTTATACAATTGCCACATGCCCGCCCCAATGAACTCCCCAGCCGGGAACACCGGTATGCCGCCAAAATCAATAAAATCATTCGCCTCCACGTGCTGTTCGGACACCAGTAATTTCAAATAATCATCATACTGCTTTTCTTTATGTGCCGGGACCAACCACCACGCGGGTGGTCGCCCTGCCAACAGCAACCCCGTTCGATAAAATTCATCGAGTAATAAATAATGCTGCGCACTGCCACAATCCTCGCCCGACACACCGCGGCGTTGACCTTGACGAAACTGATCCGCATTCATCAAGAAAAAATAAACCTCTAAACCCAAACCCTCCGCAAAACGTTGAATGCCATTCAGCTTTTCTTCCAGCTCATTCACCTGATCCCCACTTAAATCCGATGAATAACAAATCCAAAAATCCAGATCTGACAAGCGGGAATGCGCCACCGTCCCGATGGAGCCCATCACCGAAATATTATGAATGCTCGGTACATCGGTACGGGGAATGTATTGGAACGCGTTGGCGATGCTGCGCGTTGCTCGGATGTGGCGTTTATCAGGCTCAAAGTGTGACACCCCTGCAGGCGTATTGTTACCGACGTAGCCTGGCAGCAAGGCATGATTAACGTGAAGCATCAAGGGTAATGCTTCCAGAAAGGCCTGCTGATGAGCATTTAGAAACGCACACGCGCGCGCCAATCGCCCATCGTTTACTTTCATAAATCGATGGCGAATCGCTCCCACTGTCATACGATCAACGGAAGACAGTGGCTCTTCTTCAGACTCATCAAGATTTCGCATAGGCTGATTATAGTTTAATCAGCCGTATCGCTGTACGCCTCTGATGCGCTAACGCGTAAAAGTTAATGAATTGATTAAAATCAATCAAAAAAGCAGCTTACCCATTTTCAGTCTGGCGTTTAGCCAGTCGATCTCGCCAGCGCTGCACTTGCTGTTGAACTTGTGCTGGAGCCGTGCCACCAACATGGTTTCGAGCTGCCACGGAGCCTTCCAAGGTCAGCACGTCAAACACCGACTCTTGAATGTTCGCATTAAATTGGCGCAACTCTTTCAGCGATAAATCTGCCAAATCAATACCCCGTTCAACACAGTGACTGACCACCAAACCCACCACTTCGTGCGCATCGCGGAAGGGGAGTCCATGTTTAACCAAATAATCAGCCAAGTCCGTCGCGGTGGAATAACCGTCCAAAGCCGCTTGACGTAGGCGATCACGTCGCAGCACCACAGCAGGCACCATATCGCTGAACGCACGCAAACTGTTTTTTACCGTATCCAAGGCATCAAAAAGTGGCTCTTTATCCTCTTGATTATCCTTGTTATAGGCCAGTGGCTGGCCCTTCATCAAGGTCAGCAGTCCCATTAAGTGCCCAAAAACGCGACCAGATTTACCGCGCACCAACTCCGGTACATCAGGATTTTTCTTCTGAGGCATAATGGAAGATCCCGTGCAAAACCGGTCCGGCAAATCAATAAACGCGTAACGCGGGCAAGACCACAATACCAGCTCTTCAGCCATACGCGATAAGTGCACCATAATCAGGCTCGAAACCGCACAAAATTCAATAACAAAATCACGATCGCTGACGGCATCCAAGGAGTTTTGACACACGCCATCGAAACCCAATAAAGACGCGGTGTATTCACGATCGATGGGAAAGGTCGTACCAGCCAGCGCCGCAGCACCCAGTGGCAGTTGATTGGTGCGTTTGCGACAATCTTCCAAGCGCGATCGATCCCGCTCCATCATTTCAGCCCATGCCAACATATGGTGGCCAAACGTCACGGGCTGCGCCACCTGTAGATGCGTAAAACCTGGCATAATCGCATCCCATTCTCGCTCAGCCAAGGCAACCAAGCCCGACAGATAACGATCAATCTCTCGAATCAAAGCCGTAATCTCATGTCGCAAGTACAAGCGTAAATCCGTCGCGACTTGATCATTACGTGACCGCCCCGTATGCAAGCGCTTACCCACATCCCCCGCCAACTCCGTCAATCGCGCTTCAATATTCATGTGTACATCTTCGCGGTCCACTCGCCAATCAAAGCGACCTTGTTCAATCTCTTTCTCAATCTGCAACAAGCCTTTTTCCACAGCAAGCCAATCTGCTTCCGAAAGGATACCCGCTCGAGTCAACATTTTTGCGTGCGCCAAGGAACCTTGAATGTCTTCTTTCGCCAACCGTTGATCAAACGAAACGGAAGCGGTAAACGCTTCGACAAACGCATCGGTTTGTTCCGTGAAACGGCCTCCCCACAATTTTTCGGGTCGATTGACAGGCTGATTGCCCGTACTACTGCTGGAACGCGGATCGGGGGCAGCATCCGATGGCGTATTAACACTGCTATTATTTTCGGTCATAGGGCAGATCCTCCGTACATGGCTGACAGCAGAGTATACCCGAGTCACTCCTTGCCACGACAACTTCTCTGACGGCAAGGTGCAAGCATCCTGTCAAAGATCAAGCACCTTATCTCAAACGGGAACCGCACACCGTCAAGCTAGCGGTTAGACCCGAGTGACCAGTTAACGGGTACCGAGCTAAAGAAGACGAGTCAGGATGATACATACTTATCCCATAGGCCGCACACCACAGCGCGAACGTGATCATATGAGCAACATGCAGGACAACAACATAGCAACACCAAACGATCATCCTCACAACAACATCGATTTGCCAGGCTGCTACTCGGATACAAAAGAGGAG
>JARRRL010000157.1:0-13922 GCA_037380725.1 Gammaproteobacteria bacterium
GGTGAATTGCGGCAATTGACCTTTAATCCCAGTCACGATTTATATCCCCATGTCTTGCCGGATGGCCGTATTTTATTTGTGCGCTGGGACAATTTTGGTGATCGCGATGGCTTTAATTTATACACCATTTATCCAGATGGTACGGGGCAAAACTTAGCGTTTGGCTGGCATTCGCATGACGTGAGTACGGGGTCGCGTCAATACGGTCCTTTACAATTGATGCCGGATGGCAGCGCCTTAGTCAGTGTGCAAGATTACGCCAGTGCTCGGCTCAGCACACGATGGGAGGTGGTGGACTTTGAGCAGTACGTGGAAGACGATCGGCTCGCTGATGGCCACTTGGGTGATGCAGCTGTGGTGTCAGAGGGGGACGCGTTTCGTATCGCTTTGCCCTTGAATGCCGATACCAGTATCTCCGACACGCCTTCTTTGGCGGGGCGCTTGCAGCACCTCAGTCCCTTGGGGGATGGAACGGGCCGATTTTTGGTGAGTTGGTCGCCGTGTCGCGTGTTGGATCCCGAGGTGTTGGCGGCGAATTCTGAAGCCGTTTCTGAAGCTGTCTCCGAAGGCACGGCATCGATACGCACCTTGCCTTGCACCGAATCGTTATTGGCCAATCCGGATGTGGTTGAGGCCGATCCGCTATTCAGTTTGTGGATTACGGATACCGATGGCATAAATCGATTGCCCCTTGTGTTAGTTGAAGCGGGGGAAATGATCAGTGAAGCCATTGCGGTCAGTGATGCGATGTCACCAATGAGTGCTGTGCCAGACAGTACCAGGGATGCCGCGTTACAAGCGGCGCAGTTGGGTGTGCTGGACATTCGCAGTGTGTACGATTTTGACGGGCAAGATACTACGACCTTGGGGATCACCGCGTTAGCGGATGCGGCACAAACGACGGTGGCGGATCGCCCCGCGCGTTTCGTCCGTTTGGAAAAAACGGTTCCATTGCCGAGTGATGAGGTGTTGCGCATTGAAAACAGTGCGTTTGGCCGCAGTGCGACGCAATTGATGCGGGAAATTATTGGTTACGCGCCGGTGGAGCCGGATGGTTCGGTGCGCGTTGTGGTTCCGGCGAATGTGGCGTTCACCTTATCCGTTCTGGATGCGGATGGACGGCGTATTGGGGGACGTCACCAGAATTGGTTGCAGGTGCAATCCGGTGAGACGTTGCTGTGTCAAGGTTGTCATGAGGCCAACAGTGAAGTGCCGCATGGGCGACGAGACGCCTTGCCCGCGTCGGCGTATGCGGGCGCCGAGGCAGATGGGCCCTTTCCCAATAGTGTGAGCGATTTGAGTGCGTTGTTGGGCGAGACCATGGCGCAAACGCGGGCGCGAGTCCAAGGCAATGCGCTACCCACTTTGGGGCTGGTGTATGAGGATATCTGGACGGATGCGGCGGTGCGTACACCCGATCCAGCGCTGCAAATTTCGTATGATGCGCTCACGACGCCATCACCGCTTACCAATTCCTGCGCCGATGGTTGGGATAATTTATGCCGCATTCTGATTCATTATGAACAACACATTCATCCGTTGTGGGCGGTGGATCGGCAGATATTGGATGGTGAGGGTGCGCTGGTGGTCGATAACACGTGTACGAGTTGTCACAGCCCGATGGATGCCATGAGTCAGGCCCAAGTGCCGGCTGGGCAGTTGGATTTAAGTGATGGTCCTTCTGCGGCTGAACCCGATCACCTGAAGTCTTATCGTGAATTGTTGTTTGGCGACAATGAGCAGGAAGTGGTGGATGGGGTATTGGTGGATCGTCGGATTCCGGTTGTGGATGGTAATGGTAATCCGGTATTTGAAACCGACGCAGCTGGCGATGTGCTTGTGGATGCCGACGGGAATCCGGTACCGCTTCTGCAAACGGTGGGTGTTTCGCCCAGTATTGTGGTGTCGGGTGCGCGTGACAGTCGATTTTTTAAGATTTTTTCTACCCGCGTGGTGGGGGAAGACGCAGCAGCGGAAGTGGGTACGGTTGACCATCGTAATATGTTGAGCGATGCTGAACTTAAATTACTTTCAGAATGGGTAGATGTTGGCGCGCAATATTACAATGACCCCTTTGCGGTGCCAACGCAATGATTGAGGTGATCGTGCGTAGTCTTTTGGCGTTCTGTTTTTGCGCGCTGGTGCGCCTAGGCGTTCTACTGATCCTATGCTGGACTTATTCTGGGGTTATGGCCGCTGAACCCGTGGATCTTGGTTCAGAGGAGCCGCTGGAGGAACAAGCGGCTAGCGATGCGCTGTGGCTAAAGGTGGCGGCACCGTATATCGATGTGTACACCGGGCCAGGGCAGGGGTATCCCGTTTCTCAGGTGGTTGAGAAGGGCGATTTATTTTATGTGCTGCGGCAGCGCACCGATTGGTTGCGTATTCAGTTTTTGCGAGGAGCCTCCCTCCATGAGGCGAAACGCGCGATGGCGGAAACGGGGTGGATTCCCGCTACCAGCTTGAAGCACGTGACCACGGCAACGGGTGAGGCGTTGACCTGGTCGCGCCGTGGGGCGGATTCGTTTTATGCGCGTCGTTGGGAGTTTGGCTTGGGCACAGGCAGCTTACGGGGTGGATCGGTGCTGTCGGTGAACGGGGCGTGGAGTTTTACGCCCAACTTGTCCCTTGAGGCGGATATTGGACAGAGCTTGGGCCGATACGCGGAAAACGATTGGCTGGCGTGGCGTTTGGTGCATCACCCCTATCCGAATTGGCGTTATACACCGTATTTGGGGGTGGGATGGGGCACCTTTCATACGAAACCGAAAACCACCTTGGCAACAACCGAAGATCGAACCGATGATTTTTGGCAGGTGGCTGTGGGTGTGAAGTCTCATTTGTGGCGAGGGGTCTTAGTGCGTGTCGATTATCAGCATAATGCGATTTTTACCAGCCGCAAAAACAATGAGTTTGTGGGCATGTGGCGTGTGGGTTTTGGGTACTTTTTTTAATAGCTTTTAAAAGCGTTTAGTGGCGTTTTTAATCAAGGTTTTTTTAATAAAGTAATTTTTAATGAAGTATTTTTTAATGAAGTGAGATGAGTGCGTGCGGATGAGTCGAAGTGGGTGCTTGAAGCGTTTTGAAATCTGGCCTCATGGATTGAGGTGTTTTGGCATCACTTGTTGTGCTTTGTTAAGCCTGTGGGTGGGCTCAGCGTGGGCGGACGACACGGATACCGAGACCGGTTTTTACACACCGACGGTAGCGACGCAGGATATTCGTGAGGCGGCTATTGATACGGAAGACTTTGAACTCGGATCGTTTCTGGGTTTGATCAGCGTGGAAGATTTTGAGCTTGGTGCTTTGGGCGGAGTGCGCGTGGCATATCACGCGAATGAAATCGTGTTTCTGGAAGCCAGTGCGGCGCGGTCTTCGGCTGTGGATACGGCGTTTGAACGTTTGAGCGGTAGCGTGCAATTGATACCCGAAGGCGAAAATCATATTGGTTATTATCAATTATCGGTGGGCGTGAACGCGTTGCCAGGCGAGTTTTTTTGGCGAGGACGTCGCGCGTGGAATATGGCGTGTTATGCCTTGGGGGGCGTTGGGGTTACGACCTTTGCCGGGGATAATTATTTCACGGTACACGGTGGTCTGGGCTGGCGTTGGTTGCTGAACGATTGGTTTGCTGTGAACACCACCGTTCAAGTCCAGACCTACGAGACGGATATCCTCGGAGAGGCCAATACCACGGTGAACCTATCGTGGTTGGGTGGCGTATCGTTTTTCTTTTAATTGACTCATTGAGCCATTGAGTCAAAAAATGGGAGTTCATATATGGTCCTCATGCGATGTCAGCGCTGTTCGGTGATGTGGGTATCGGTGTTTTCGGTGTTGTCGCTGCTCTTGGCGCTGAGCGGTGTTGCATCGAACGCTTGGGCGCAATCCGATTTCAAACCGTTTCCCGCGAAAGATTTTACCTTGAAGACCCTCGATGGGAAAAATTTTCGCTTGGCGGAAAATAGAGGAACCGTCATTTTACTGAATTTTTGGGCATCGTGGTGTGGACCGTGCCGGGAAGAATTGCCCTTGCTCAATGCCTTGCATCACAAATACGAGAAACTCGGTTTTACCGTATTGGGTGTGAATATCGATGAGAAAGCGGCCTTGGCGCAGGACCTGTTGGGAGAGGTCGACGTGGACTTTCCGATTCTGATGGACGGTGAAAATAGCGTGGCGAGCTTGTACAACATTGAGGCCATGCCCACGACGTACATCATCGATCGCTCGGGTCGCGTGCGCGCGCAGCATTTGGGCTACGAAAAAGGCTATGAAAAAGACTATGACCATGATGTACGGCAGTTGTTACGCGAATGATGGGGTCGGGAATGATGGGATTGGGGAAGAAACAGGTGAGCGATGGCCGAGTTAAACGCCAATACCGACGCGGCGCACGCGCGATGATTTTGCTTTGTGCGTGGATCGGATTGATGGGTTGCAGTAACCTGAAACCCTGGGTTAAGCCTTATGAGCGTGATCGCTTAGCTTTGCCGTATATGACGTTTGAACGACACGATTTGGCGGGAGGATACATGCATCATGCGTATCAATCCCGTGAAGCCGCGCGTGGTGCGGAGGGTGGCAGTGGGGGTGGATGTGGGTGTAACTGATCGACCTCGCGTTTTGCTCGACGCTTCCGCCGAAGGTGCGCGGATCTTGCGGTGTCGGGCGGTCCTGTCGTTTCGAGTGTTGTTTCGCGTGATATTTCGCGTGATGCTGTTTGGCTTTTTCTGTGTCGTTCATTCGCTGTGGGCGGCGGTTCTACCGGAAGAGAAAGTGGAAGTCCTGTACCATCAATATGCGGAATCGGATCAGGACATCAATGGCCCAGCGGTGTTGGTGCAGAAGCGAATAGGTAAGAAGTACAGTTTAACGTACAGTCATTTGGTGGATCGCGTGACGGGGGCATCGGTTGATGTGCGTTTGTACGCCAGCCCTTATGTTGAAACCCGCAAAGAAAATACTCTGTCCGCGACGCATTTGTTCCCGAAAGGCACCTTCTCGGTGGGTTTGAGTCAAAGTGTTGAAAATGATTTTGAAGCACGATCGGCTTTTTGGCAGTTAAGTCAAGAAACGTTTGGCGGCATGACGACGGTTAATTTGGGGTTTTCGCGCGCGTGGGATGAGATCAGTCGTCGCAACGATGATGCGTTTGCGCAAACCGCTGATCGGTGGCAGTATCGTTTGGGTGTCTCGCAAGTGCTGACCCCGTCTTGGATCACCAGTGTGGCCTTGGAAACGATAACCGATGAGGGCTATTTGAATAATCCGTACCGGCAAGTGCGGTATTTGGATGCCAGCGTGGATGCTGGATACAGTTTCAGCGCGGAAGTGTATCCGGAGACGCGCACCAGTTACGCCTTATCCATTTTTTCCAAATATTATGTGGACATTCCGGGTGCGGTGGGTTTTCAGTATCGTTATTTTACCGACAGTTGGGCCATATCCGCGCATCAGTTCTCGTTTCAATACAATCAACCGTGGCGCGATGTGTGGGAATTTGAGGGGCGTTTGCGCTGGTATACGCAAAACGGAGCGGAATTTTTCAGTGATTTGTTTCCATTTGGCAGCGTGAATACGGCGCTGCGTTCGCAGAATTTCCAGGCGCGTGATAAGGAGTTGGCGGATTTGACGTCGCTGACGGTGGGGCTGGGTGTCAGTTATACCCTGAAAGACTGGGGTGGAAAATGGGCGGATGACTTGCAGCTAAACGTGTTTTGGGATCGCTTGATGGTGGATTACGACAATTACCGTGAAGTGGATAGACAGCTGAATGTGGCGCCAGGGCTTGAACCCTTGTATCAACTGGATGCCAATATTTTTCGTTTATTCATTACGCTCCGTTTGTGATGGGATGATTCGATGCGTGCGCGTGCGGTCGGCAGCCGTGCAGGCCGTGAAAGCGGAAATGGCCCGTTTGGAGGCGCTGCTGAGCCATTATCAAACCAGCAGTGATGTGGGGCGGGTGAATGGAGCTCCGGCGGGACAGGCGGTGCCGGTGTCGGCGGAATTGATATATTTGATCGAACGGGCGCGGCGGTTTTCGGAGCTGTCCCACGGCGCTTTTGATATTACGGTTGGCAGCGCGGAAAAATTGTATGACTTACGCCGAGGGCGTGCGCCCAGTGCCGAGCGTTTGCGTACGGCGACAGATCGCATTGATTACCGTCGTGTGCACACCGACGCCGTGGCGAATACCGTTACCTTGACCTTACCGGACATGTCTCTGGATTTAGGGGGAATCGGGAAAGGATATGCGGTGGATCGGTGTGTGGAAAAGCTGCGTGCTTTAGGAATTCACCAGGCTGCCCTCACGGCGGGTGGCGATACGCGCTTATTGGGTAATCGCGGTGATCGACCTTGGTGGGTGGGCATTCGGCATCCGCGAGATCGTGAGCAACAGGCTTTGGTCTTGCCCTTGGAGGATACGGCGATTTCCACTTCAGGTGATTACGAGCGTTTTTTTGTTCAAGGTAAAGAGCGTGTGCACCATATATTAAGCCCGAAGACGGGTCGTCCCACGACGGAGCTTGCCAGTGTATCTGTATTGCATGCGGAATCCACCAGTGCGGACGCGTTGGCTACGACTTTGTTTGTGCTGGGGACAAAAGCGGGTATGGCTTTGGTGGAACGCTTACCGGATGTGGATGCTATTTTTATCGATCGGGCTGGCAACGTTTTTTACAGCTCGGCCTTGTCGGCCTTATCGGACGGTCCAGCGCCGAAACCGCTGGATATGTCGGAGTCGGAAAAGGTGGACTCCAGCAAATAAGTATTGAGTTTAGGCCATTGTGGGTAAAACATTGTGGACTAAGCATTGAAGGCTAAGCATTGAAGGCTAAAGCATTGCGGGCAAAGCATGATTGAAACAAGGTATAAATGCATGAAGAGGACGCAGACGGTGACAGGTATAAAAAAGTGGCGTGAGGTGTGGACGCTGATGCTGTTGATGGCCAGTGTGTCGATGCTGCACGCCGAGGACCTCAAACTCCAGGATGAAGTCATGAGTCTGGAGGAAATACAAACTGAAATCCTGCAGTTAAACCGGGATTTATTTATGTTAGAAGAAGATCTGCTGTTTCCACCGAATACACAAGTGGTGGTTTTTGTGGGGTGGCGAGGCGCGGCTTTTTTTAACTTAGACAGCATTGAGTTGAAAATTGATGACAAAGTGGTGTCGGCACATTTGTATACCGATCGCCAAAAAGCAGCACTCAAAGCCGGTGGTTTGCAGCGTTTGTATTTGGGTAATTTAAAGGCCGGTCAACACGAAGTGACGGCTATTATGACCGGCATTGGACCGGAGCAACGTGAGTACCGTCGCGCAGCAAGTTTAAGCATTGAAAAAACCACTGAACCGCTTCGCTTGGCGCTCGACATTCGTGATGATCCGCAAAAGCAACAGCCACAATTTACCTTATCGACGTGGAGTACGGAATGAGTCTATTGGCTCGATGCCGATGTCCTGTCGGCGCGCTGATACTGTTTGGCGTGGCGTCGCTTTTTGCGGCGTCTGCTGGCTCGGCGGCGTCTTCCGATGCCGCGACGGCGGAGCGCATTGAGCTCAACAGTACGGCATTGGGTGAAGCCATTTATTTCGCCAACACACAGGCGTATTTTGAAGCGGCCACGCGTTTATTGGTTGCGGAAGCGCGTGAGACGGAAGAAACGCAAGCCATACCGCGTCGATTGTTTCTCAGCAGCTTATTGTGGCAATTGGGCGCAAGCGATTACGCGATGCGCTTAGTCGAAACGACGCCGTTGCCGGAAAACAATCCCCATCTTCTTCAGCGTATTTACCTGCAGCGAGCGACCCTGGCTTTGCGGCGGCAAGATTTGCCGGCCTTTGAGCAGGCGATACGCGAGCTCGGAGCGCAAACGGCTGAATCAAGCATGCGTGATGATATCCAGCAGCGCGTACAGGCGCTGCGCTTACAGGCCATGATTTTGTCGGGCGATGTATCGCAGGCGGCGGAAACCTGGACGCAGTTACCCCTTGATTCGTTTGAACGACCTTTTCTGCATCAAGCTATTTTGGCACAACTTTTTCAAGCTCAAGCTCAAGCTCAAGCTCAAGTTCAAGTTCAAGACCAAGCTCAAGACGAAACAGAGCAACAGCCATCAGAAGAGCAGATGCCGTGGGAAATGTGGCTGGATAAGGGGTCGGATTTAACGCTGACTGAACGCAGTCGTGGTGATGCTCAACAGGCGGCGCGTGAGCAGACGATGTATCGACAAGCTATTGCCGAGCGCTATACATTGCAGCAAGCGTTTGTGTCTTTGAGTCGAGAAGCGTTTTCTGAAGCGCTGTTGGCCTTTGATCGAATTCCTTTGGATTCGCCGTTTTTGGCGGAAGCCCTGGCGGGAAAAATCCGGGCTCATGTTGGCTTGGGCGATGCTGAAGGCGCTCGTTCAAGCTGGCAAACCATGCTAAAACGGACTCCGGCTGATTTACAAACGGTACACGCCGGTCTTTGGGTGGCGGCGCTTTTGCAGCAAAAAGGGGCTTTGGCTTCCGCACGCAATATATTAAACACACAGGCCAATCGCTTGAACGATTTTCGGCGGGCGTTTCAGGCCTTGCGTGACGTGGAAGCGCCGCTGCACGCCGATGAACCCTTGCTGCAAGAGAATCCCATTGCGTGGCTGTATTTTCAGGATTTGAGCTTGGAAGACACGTGGCAACAGGCTAAGGCGCGTTGGGAGCGCATGCGTGAGGCGCAAGGGCTGTTGGATGTGAATGCCAGGCGTTTGGTGGCTTTGGAGGAAGGGTTTGCGCTCAAGCGACAATTGCGCCTGACGCGGGCGTCCGATGCGGAACTCGATGGCTACCAACTGCGGCGTGCGAATAGTCAGCAAGCCCATGAGGCGGCGCTGTCGACGCTGGCTGATCGGGTGGCTCGATTTGGTGATTTGGCTTTGGCTGAACCGGAAACGCAAGCCTTGTGGAATGGCTTGCAAAGCGCCAAGGCTCGGCTGGCGCGTCTACAGTTAGCACCGTCCTTCACAGAGGGTGAATCGGCACAGCGGGTATTAGCCACGGCGCAGGGCGTGTTGCTGTGGCAGGCGTATGAGGATTCCTTATCGCGGGCGTGGCGTGTGAGGCACTTGCAAGCCAAACACCAAGCGGGTTTGAAGGAGGCGGCGGAACGCATTCAACGCATTGAGCGCGAACTGCTGCGTCAACGCGATTTGGAGCGCGATGAGCAACGGCTGTCGGTTTTTTCCCAACGATGGCGGCGTTTGTCTCGCGGTGTGGACAGTGAATTGCAGCGTGAGTATGAACAGGTGCTGCGCGTACAAGGTCAATTCTGTGTTCATCTCTTGCAGGATGTTGAGGCATTGGATGAGCGGATTCAATACGCTCTGGCGCGGGTTGAGGATGCGTTGTGGCTTCAGCAGCTCGATCGTCGTAGCACTAATAAAAATAATACCAAGAGCACTAACAAAAATAATAACAAGAATGATCCTAAGGAGGCGCCATGACTCGATGCCGTGCTTCCATCACTTTACTCACGTGTTTGCTTGCGCCGTCGTTTGTGGCGCTGGTCGGGTGTTCATCTCTACACTTGGGTCGCCAAGGTGATCGAGCTGAACGGAGCAATACCGTGGGTGCAGCGGTGGACTTGGAGCGTAAGGCTCTAAAATCGGTAAAACCCTCATCAGCGCTTGCGCGCACCGCTGAGCCGCAGTTGGATCCACAGTTGGATTCACAAGAGTTGGAACCGCAATTGAGCGATATCATTCAGCGTTATCAGCAGGCCTTGGTTGTGGTGCATGACCCGGTGATTCGAGCTCAGATTGAGCAGCGTCTGGCGGATTTGCGATTACAAGGCGCGCAATGGGGTGAGAACGATTCAGCGGATTCGACAGCGGTCGCTTCAATGATGGAACAGTATGAAGCAGCCTTGGATGGCTATCGCACACTGATTAAGCGTTATCCGCAACATCCGCAAATGGCGGACATTTTATACCGTTTATCGCAAGCGGCGGACCGCGCTGGGCGGCGCGATACCGCGCAAAACCATCTACAGAACTTAGTGGAAAGGTATCCAGAGAGCCCTTGGGCAACGGATGCGTGGTATCGATTGGGAGACTTTGCGTTCACCGATCACCGCTATCGGGAAGCTGAGTCGAGTTTTCGAAAGGTTT
This sequence comes from Gammaproteobacteria bacterium, assembly GCA_037380725.1. Lineage (GTDB taxonomy): Bacteria > Pseudomonadota > Gammaproteobacteria > Pseudomonadales > JANQJO01 > JARRRL01. The sequence continues at coordinate 10,156 of JARRRL010000157.1, forward strand.
TGCAGCACGATGAAACGTCTGCCTCCTTGAAGCAATACGCGTGGTACATGTTGGGATGGAGCTTATTTAAGCAAAGTCACTATGCGCAAGCGCAAGAAGCGTTTATGAATGGTTTGGACTGGTTGGCAATGCGTCATGCTATCCCCGAAGACTTAACTTTTTTGAAGGAAAAGGGAGGATTGAAGGAAAAAGGGGGTGCAGAAGCGGGTCGTTCCAATGCGACGAAAAGTGAAATGCTGTACGACACCTTGCGGGCGCAAAGTTTAATTTTTGATGAACTCGGCGGGGTGGAAATGCTGGTGAAGGCGCTGAGCGATCGCCCCGAAGCGGGACGACAAGCGGCGTATCAACATCTGCTGTTTGAACGTTTAGCGATGTATTATTTGGACAAAAAGCGTTATCAAGAAGCTGCGCTGGTTTTGTTGCGTTACAACGAGGTTTTCCCCGACAGCGTTCGTGCGCAAGCTTATCAAGTGAATGTGATCGCGATGTATCAGCAAGCGGGCTTTTCGGGGCTCGTGTTAGAAGAAAAAGCCCGTTTCGTAAAACGGTTTGCGCCGGATACGCCTTACGGTACATCGACGTCTGCTGAGAATCAATCAGATAGCCAAACGCGCACGCGTGAATACCTCATGAGTTTGAGTCGTTTTTTTCACGCGAACGCACAGCGTATGGCGTCAAAATTGACGGATGCGCGGTTTGCTGATCGTCGGGAGACCGTGCGAGAGCACGTGAATACTTCGTACAGTGAAGCGATTATGTGGTACAAGCGTTATGTGGCGCTGTATCCAAATGATGAAGAGACAGCGCAGCACTATTTTATGTTGGGAGAAAGTTATTACGCCTTGGCGCAATATCGTGAAGCGGTGACCGCGTATGATCAAGCGGCTCGTTTGTGGTCATCACGTGATCCCAAAACGGCTGATAACGCGGAGCGGGCAAGTAAAGCGGCTTACGCCGCAGTGGTGGCTTACGCCTCGCATACGCAAGCGCTGCTTGATGCCACTGCAAGGCCAGGAGCGACATCAAAAGAACAAGCTGTGGCGCGCCGTGAACAAATTGAACATGGTTTGGCGTTCGCGTCGGGTTTCCCGCTGCACCCGCAAGCGACCTTGGTGCGCTTGAATATGGCGAAGTATTTGTTGGACTTGGGGGAGTACGCGCGAGTCAAAGCGCAGGCGGATGTCTTGTTGACTGAGGCACCTGAGCACGTGACGCAAGCGGGAGCTCGCGATAAAAATAAAAATAAAGATGAACTTGCCTTGACCGTGAAAAAAGACGCGCGGGAATTGCGCGCATTGAGTGCGTTTGAATTGGCTGATTACGCGCAGGCTGAAGCCGATTACCTCGCGTTAGGGCGCTTACCCGGTACGGAGGCGGCCACGCGTCAAACCTGGTCTCATCAGATGGCCATCTGTATTTTTAAACAAGGCGAGCGTGCGGTGGAGCGCAAGCACTTGGACGAAGCCGTTGATCACTTTGCGCGGCTGAGCGAACAAGCGCCCACGGACCCTTTACGTGAACAAGCCGACTACGATCGCGCGACGTATTTGCTGCAGCTTGAACGCTGGCCTGAAGCGATAGCGGTATTGCGTGATTTTCAGAAGCGTTTTCCACGCTCTGAATTTAAGGGAACGATTGCGGTGAAATTGGCGCATGCGTTTGAAGCGACTGAATCCTGGGCTGATGCAGCCGTATATTATTTGCGGCTGGCGAAACAGGGTGCGGACCCTGAGTTGCGTCGCGTGTCCTTGTTTCGTGCGGGTGAGTTGTTGCTCAAAGGGGGAGAGCGTCAAGGTGCGGTGCGTGCGTTTCGTGAATACGCACACACGTATGCACGCCCTGTTGGACCGTGGCTGGAGAGTCAATACCACTTGACGGAATTGTATCAAGATTTAGGGCTGTCGGCGAAGCGAGACTTTTGGTTGCGTCGGTTAATCAAAGCACATAAAACTCTGGGCGATGAACAAACCGAGCGATCGCGTTATTTGGCGGCCAGTGCACAAACGGAATTTGCGCGGCGTGATTCGGTAGCCTTTGAGGCGATTGCGCTAAAACATCCGATCACGCGCAGTTTAAAACAAAAACAGAAAGCCTTGAAACGTGCGGCAGCGTCGTGGCAAGCGGTGGCGGCATACCAGGTGGCGCCGTTTGCGACTGAGGCGCAATTTCGCATCGCGCGTTTGTATCAACATTTGGCAGCGGCCTTAATGGCTTCTGAACGACCAGCTGGTTTAAGCGCCTTGGAAGTGGAGCAATATGATCTGTTGTTGGAGGAGCAAGCGTATCCCTTAGAAGAGCAAGCGATCGTTTTGCATGAAAAAAATCTAGAGAACGCCTGGCAGGGCGTCTACGACGAGTGGGTGAGTCGAAGTGTTGAAGCGCTAGCCAGTATTGTGCCTGTGCGCTACGCTCGTCGTGAACGGGGAGTATCGTTCAGTGAATATTATCACTAAATGCAGCGCCGTTTCACTGTGCTTGACCTTGCTGTGCACCTTACCGGGTTGTGCAACGTTGAAATCCACACTGGCGTCGTGGGGAGGGCACAAATCCACACACAAGACGGCGAAATCCGATGACCGTGATCAAGCCGAAGCGGAGCAGGCCAAAGCGAGTGAAAACGACGCGGGCGATGAGTCGTCTGGACAGGCGATTGATCGAGGGCCAAATCCGTATTTGAAAAAAATACCCGAATTGGATGAACGGTATAAAAAGGACTTCCAGAGCGGGATTGATCAGATGAAGGCGGGCGACTGGTCATCGGCGATTAAAACCTGGCGAGCCTTGGCAAAGGCTTTACCGAAAGCCAGTGGGGTTCGACTTAATTTAGCCATCAGTTTGTCTGAGCAAGGTGATTTGCGCGCGGCGCGGACGGCGCTGGATGCGGGAATTGCGGCGAACAAGCGCAATGTGGAATTGTACAATTGGGCCGGGATGATCGCTCGGCGTCAAGGTGAATTTACTCAAGCTGAACAGTATTATCAAACTGGCATTGACCAATGGGCGGGCTACCCGCCGTTGTTTTTGAATTTAGGTATTTTGTATGAAGTGTATTTGAACGAGAAAGAAAAGGCTTTGAAGCAATATCGTGTCTACCAAGCTTTGCAAGCTAAGCCCGATTCACAGGTTTCAAAGTGGATTGTGGATTTGGAACGACGCGTATCCACGCCTTAAATGTCGGTATTGGGAAAGTGCTTGCTGGGGACCTTATGAGGTTAGAGAAATGATATTGGGTGCTAAGCGATTCAGAAAAACAGCGTTACGCCGTGTGATCACAGGTTCTGCCATGAGCGTGATGCTCATGAGCGGCATGAACACACCTTTATTTGCTGAAAGCAACGGTGTGACGGTGCGCTTGGAAAGCGTGATAAGAGGCAATCAAGAGCAGCCTACGGTGTTGTTTGTCATGCCGTGGCAGCCCATACCGGATCCACAGATGCCGGATTACTTTGTGGCATCGGAAGCCATGCCTTCTCGTTTGATGCGTGCGTACACACCAAAATCGCTGACCCAATTGATGGAACGACCGAGTCGTTTTTCATCGGTGTTTTCGGCGTCGGAGTGAGCGATCTGTCTAATGACCAACGGCGCTATCAGTGCGCGTTACTGTGGCAACAGTCGCTCATGATGCTCCAAAGCGAGTCATTCCAGTTCTTGGAGTTATGGTAGCGGAAAAATAGTATGAAACCAGCGATTTGTTGTGTTTGCGGAAAAGCTCCAGTATCAATTGATGATGGAGATTGGGGCCAAAAAAACGCCGCTCCGCT
>JARRRL010000158.1:0-8296 GCA_037380725.1 Gammaproteobacteria bacterium
GTCGAGACCAATTCTTTACTGTGCCACACCTGCCCCTTTTTCCGCGCATCCCGAATTTTTTTCGGGGTCGCATTTTCGGTTTTTTCACCTTCCGCACTCATGAGGCCACTCGCTTCATTTATGGATCAACGCTCAACACCGTTTTGACTTTCATAAACACCACATCAATCGACCCAAGTTCATCATTCAAATAACCAAACATGGGGTACACATACAACACCAATAAGAACATCGCCACCGCGCTCTTAACGGGCATAGACAAAACAAACACGTTCAATTGAGGCGTAAAGCGGTTAATCAAAGCAAAACAAAACTCCGACATGAACATGGAGATGATGATGGGCGATGACAGCAACACCGTAATAAACAACATAAAACTGATCTGATTGATGAAAAAGTCCATGACCGAAAGATCAATACTCGGGTAGTAAGACAGCAAAGGCCAAATTTTAAAACTCCGATACAAGCCCTCCGTGAACACCAAAAAGGTGCCGCTGACAAAAAACGCCGTGGTCATCGCCTGGTTAAACAAAACCCCCAAAGGCGAGGTCTGCGAGCCCGTGAGCGGATTCAGGGTACTGGCCATCGTGGAGCCGCGTTGGTTATCAATAAAAAAGCCCACCGATTCCACCGCCCAAAACGGGATGGTGACAATAAAACCAATCACCACACCGATGAAAATCTCCTTCAGCATCAGCGCCAAGGTATTATATGAATACAAATTGAGGACTTCAGCCACGTCGTAGTTCATGGGCACCAAAAACATGGACAAGGCAATAACCACCCCGTTCTTGACAAGCGCACCGGGTAACATTTGTCGACTGAAAAAAGGGATCATGATGAACGCCGACGCGATACGCGGCGAGTTGATCAAGATCGTTAAGAGCAGGTTCTGAATGTATTCAAATTCCATGCGCCTGCCTTACAAATTACTGATTCGCTCAAAAATCCTATTTGTGTAATTGAACACTTCAACGCCCAACCAGGTCGAGGTAAAATACAACACGAAAACAATCACCACCAACTTGGCGACAAAAGCAATATTTTGCTCTTGTATTTGTGTCAATGCTTGCAACAAACTCACCAAGGTACCCACCAAGGTCGCCGCCAAAATAGGCGGCAACGACAGCATCAGCACCAGTAACAAACAGTTAGCGGTGAATTGAAGCACTTCCGACTCACTCACGGCCACAACCCCTTTCGCGTTCAATCAGCTATTGATACGTCAGCACCAGAGCGTGAATCAGCTTGGCCCACCCATCAATCAATACAAATAACAATAACTTAAATGGCAAGGAAATGGTCATGGGCGACACCATCATCATCCCCATTGCCAGCAGAATATTGGATATGACCAAATCAATCGCAATAAAAGGCAAATACAGTAAAAAGCCAATCTCAAACGCAGACGTTAACTCAGACACCGTAAAGGCTGGCACTAAAATAAAAAAACTGTCTATCGAGATTCCTCGCGCCTCCTCCTCTGGCCACAACTTACGAGCGCTGTCCAGAAAGAATCTCAATTCTGAGCGATCCGTATGCTTCTTCAAGAACGCGTGAATGGGTTTCGAACCCTCTCTAAAGACGATTTGTATCTTTTCAGGATCGTCTAAGTTGATGTCATAAGGGGCTAATATACGCTGCACCTCAAAGCCCACCGGCGCCATGATATAGACCGTTAAAATAATCGCCAAGCCATATACCGCCATGTTCGGCGGAATGGATTGCAAACCCAGCGCGTTCCGTAAGATCGAAAACACCACAGCCAGCTTCACAAACGAAGTGGTCATAATCGCAACAAAGGGCACCAGGGACATGACCCCCAGTATTACCAACAGCGCTGACGGCCTACTGATAAATTCCATAAAATTCCGTTATATTCTCCGTGACAGTCTCTCGTTCGTTACCGCGTTCGCGTTAAGCACCGCTTGCGTGTTCAACACCCAACCCGTTCAACACCCCAATGTTTACAAATTCTGCAGTGCTAACACACGAGCACCCAGCTTTTGATCGCCTATTTGAACCAGCTCAGCCGAACCGATAATCTGGCCATTTGCCCGTATCGTAATGGGCGCCTGCGCATTCGCAGCCAAATTAAATGTGTAGCCAGGTCCAATCTGCATGAGATCGCCTAGTGTCACCTGCTGGCGATCCAACTCAAATGTGAGTGTTATCGGCACAGCGTTTACATCACCACTCGCCTCTGGGTTTTGCACGTCTTCCACAACTTCCTCCAAAGTAACGGCCACGCTGACCGGTGTAGCACCGTTGGATAAGCGACTGCTGGATTGCATCGGACCCGGTATACCCACTCCCAATGCCTCTTCGGTTAGGGTGTTTTTTATCGAAGCCCGAAAACATCGATCCGAACCACCGGCCACAACCAGAAGATCTTGCCACACCACATCAAACAAAATAACATCAAATGGCTCCACAGACACCAGTTCATCACGACTAAGCTGTGTTCGCCCTTTTTCAAAGCGAACGGGTGTCGGTAGTTGTGCGCTGGGGACTCGCCTCCAAACGCGGCATCACATCCAAACCCACGGAAACCTGGCCATAAAAAGACTCTGTGCCAAGCTGTATTACTAAACACGCTGAAGCGTTTGCAGTCACGTGATTCACGTTTTGTGTCAGTGACACACGCTGAAGCGTCAGCGACACGCCTTGTGCTTGCGCAAGGCCAGCAACTACCTCTTCCCAAAACCGAACACCCACCCCTTCTCGCAAGGCATCTGGCAAATCCGCGTAAATAGCCTCTTCTGAAATAAATCCTAAATAGGCATTCAGCACTTCCTGATCAATCAGCACCGTCACGGTCACCTGATTGACGACCACAACAAAAGCCATATTATAGTCACGCGCAAAGTGAGAAGGCTGTAAGGAAAGCGTTGCAGGGTGGTGACCCGCTAGGGTGATATTCGTTTCAATATGTCGCGAAGCCAATAAATTGTCGACGCGCGCAATCGCCGGATCGATAAGCGGCGGCACAAACAAGGTGTTCATGTTCTTCAGGATCCCATCTAAAGCGTTATGATTACAATTTATTGTTATTGGAAGTTCTCAAAACAGCTTGTTTTACTACACAAGGTCTCCAATTGCTCACGCGGCGGCGTAGCCCGTATCAACAACTTTCATCGGCCTCTCGCTTTCGTGATACGCGCTTACGCGTATCGGACGCCACGCCTTCTGGACGTTCTGCGTCATCACAAGACTCATTCTCTTCGTCTTCATCATCCTCGTCACTTTCCACAGAAGCGATATTCGTCTCTCCAACAGCAGCGGCAGTGTACACGATTTCCGCCGCTGCTTCAGCGGAAGCCATCTCAGTGGATGACTCTGTTAACTGTACACCATTAACCAAAAGACTTACCGTACCATCAAACCGATACGCCAGTTCATGTAAAAGTGTATCCTTGTTTTGCTCCAAAAACGCCATTCCTTCGGCCTCTTCACACTCAAACGACACTTCCAATACACCATTTACAATGCGCAATCTGAGCGCGGCATCCCCCAGATATTGAAACCGTCCCGCCTTCAGCCGAATCGTAACCCCTTCTTGCAAAGGATTGGGTGAATCTGCTCCGCTTTCGCCAAGGGTTTCTTGATAGTAAAACGTTTCAACGTCACTGACCAAACGGTGAATTTCTGTCGTAACGCGCCGATTATCAACGAAGACCACTTTATTGCTCACCGAAGTGATGGACAGCGATTCCAGGATCACATCGCCCAAGGTCGTGCTGACGTTCATACCATCCGCACCGTTCGCAATAGCCTGTTCTGATTGTGAAGCTTGTTTAAGCGGGTTCAACTCTTCATGTAGGGCATCCAGAGCGCTTGTGCCGTCTGTGTCGCCGGTCTCATTGATTTGAAAAGCAAATGTTTCGCCTTCAACAATCTCATCAAAGCCAGGTGTTGTCGCATCGCGCTCCGATTCAGACTCAGACTCTGGTTCAGGTTCTGATTCCGACTCAGCCAGGCTATCCGGTTTAGCGCCAACTTCACCGAAATCTGCAAAATGGTCTGTAACAGCTTGATCGGCTGAGGGCTGGGGCTGGGGCTGGGGATGAGCTTGAGGATGCGTTAAAACTGTTCCGCTATCACGCTCAGAAGTTGTCTCCTCTGAAGCCTCATCATCTTGATCTGAACCAAAAGGCTCATCCCGCTCAGACCGTGTCGTACGTTTTTTCTGTGAAGCCATTAGGTGCTTCATCTCAGGAGACAATGTGCTGTCCCCATCAGCCAGCGCATCATTTCCAAGTGAATTTCCGACTGAGCCATTCGCAACAACACCTGGAGTCGGCGCACCCATTGATGGCCGATCTCCCATCAGACGTGCGCGATTCGCAGCTGCCTGTAACGCATTAATAACAGGAGTATGGCGTGTCGCCTTTGATTTGACGTTGGGTCGCGGCGACTGAGTCGACATCGGCATTGGCGCAATCGCTGAATCAAAACCCGCTGACGTAGACGCCGTCAAAACCGGTTCGTCCCCTGCTGTGGCGACCTGGTCTTGGTGTTCTTGGTGCTCTTGGTGTTGGTGCAGCACCTGATCCAAGTCAACGGCATTCTTCACGCTCATGGGTGACGCGTCGTGAGAGGCTTCACCGGTGCAGCGTCTTACGAGGTAAACGTAATACGGCAGACCACCATTAAGATAGCGACACGAGCTCGACGCGTTTCTGGACGCATCAGCAATCACCATATAAGGCGATTTACCCAATGCGGACAAATCGAATGGCTTCTTCGAATTAATCAGCACCGGCTCATCGCTCAAAAGATTTTCCCATTGCTGACTTTCTTCACTCTGTTCACCACTTTGAGATTCTTCTCGTTTTTCGGCGCATGGCGGAGGCGTTTCCAGAACATCCTCGTTTTGCTGAGCGTCAACTTTTTGCTGAATGGTGGAGTCAACCTCACTGCAATCATCCATTGGCAATTCACCAGCCAATGCCTCATCACTTAAGGCCCCATCTAACGCCTCATCGCTCAATGGCGTATCCGCGCCCATCACGCTGCCAACCATACCCGTTAACGCACGCTCAACCTGATTCCGACCTTCAATTCTTTCTGTACTCGAAACAAATCCAGTGCCTTTACTCCCACCACCATCATGCTTCTTCTGTTGTGTGGCGCTGCCCATCTCTTCCGCATCCGCATCAGAAACGCGTTCCGATTCAAAGTGATCCGTATCATCCCAATCGGTATCCGTCGAGATCATTTCTGCAGCGATCTCCGCAATATTTTCCGCTGTCATCACATCGGCAATCGTCGACTCCATATCCGCCGCACCAAATCGACCTACCGTCACCTCACCCAATTTAGGGCCTTTGGCAATCGCATTCGTCGAAGCACGATCTATTTTACCACCTGAATTTGACTTATTTTCAGTGGCTCGATTGAAGATTGGCTTGGTCGGTAATGGTGATGGCTCAACACGTATCGACCCCTTCATCACGCTACGCTCAAAACCCCTTGGGCTTGATAGCACGGAATCAGCGACACGAGCTGCTTTTTTCGTTATGGCTTTTTCGGTTACAGTTATGGAATGCGCACGGGAAGCTCTACTACCCAACATGGCATTGCGGTTCGCCTGCGTCTTGTTGGTAAAACTACCTATACTGCCTACCGTCACCTCACCCAATTGAGGGCCTTTGTTCACCTCTATATCTTGTGTTGCCTTCGATTCTGACGGTGTTTCTTCCAGCGGTATTTCTTCCGGCGCTGTTTCCGGTTCAGTACAACTCAACGCTCCAGCATCCTCATCTGTAAGACTACCAATTGCCCCTGATAAAGCACGATCGATTTGAAAAGAGCCTTCCACTTGATCACGAGTGAAAGCCCGTCGACCCATCGACAATCCTGTGTTCTTTCTTGTGTTTTTACTGAAGTCCGTTTCTTCGCTTTCGGAATCTGTTTCGTTGGAAGCCGCGTCGCCACTGCTCGCCGTACCAGAGGCATCCCCCACGACGGGTGCTTTTACGACCGCATGCACATCCACCACATGATGCGCAGCGGGCAAACCCGTTCGAACGCGCCCTCCCCCATCGCCATACGAATAACGCCTGACCGGGGTCCCTTTCTTAGCAAAAGGGTCAGCGGTATCCGATTCTTTAGAATTCACATCCGTCGGTAACATGTGGTCTACTTCGCATTCAGACTCATCTCCCCCGCTTTCACCATCCGAACCATCTTGCACATTCAACTGATCATCCGCCTGGCCTTCCAAGGACGTCGACGCAAGCGCTTCTAATAGTTCCGACGCGGTCATCTCGGTTGTTGATTCCGCTTGATCTTCATTAACCCGAGCGCCACCACCTACCCTTGAACGCACATACGATCCCGACTCTTGAAACGGCATCTCTTCCGCGCCCTCACCTTCACCGTCTATCGGATCAAAGCTCTGTGAATCCAGCCCCTCACTCTCATTCTGTTCACCCTGTTCAGCAGGCGCGGTGTCAGGATGATCCGGTATCGATCCCTGCTCTTCCTGCTCCTGCTGCAAGGCCTGCTCTGCCTGTAATGGCGCAAACGGCTCAGGCAACAGGGGCTCAGGCAACAGCGTGTTCTGTGATGGCGTTGTGTACGCGCTTACCAATTGCGATGGCATCGACAATTCGGAGGAAGCACCCGCTCGCGTACTGGCATTGAAAGTCGAACTCGAAGTACCACGCACTGATTTCTTAAACAAATCAAACACATCGCCTTCAGATGACTTCGAAAAACGACGATTGGGCTTCACCGGCATCGACTCAGCACCATCGGCATTTGCCCCACGCGTTTCATTTGTGGATCCTTCAGGCGATCCCTCTTTCGTCTTGCCTCCAGCGCTTCCTGACGAAGCATTCTGCTGCGACATCGTGTGACGCAACATCGCTTGGGCCAGTGCGTCCATTTCAGCCGCTGTGGGCGCATCCGTCAATTTGGATAACTCCGACGACGCGTTCTGATCTTGTCGATCGCTTCGACGCCCCCCATCCTCATCATCCAGCACTTCACCACGCCGCCCATGCGCTGAAGCATGTCCCGCTGATTTCGCAGATTGATTGATGTTGCGCGCCACTTTTCCAAACAACGCTTGGAAAGCTGGCGAGGGTGGCTTACGCTCAACGCGTTTAAATTTTCGACCTAAGATATTATTGCCCGAAGCCTCACTGCTCGCGGAATCCTCCGTATCCTCCATCTCGTCTTCCGTGGGGTCCGCCTCACTCACATCCATTTCCGCCGAATTCCATTCAGTCGAAGCCAACAATTTCTGCGCCATTGGATCACGGGCCATGGCTTCTGATTCCGCATCCGATAATCCAAAGGCACCTCGACCGTGTTCCTCACTGCCTTCACACTCATCGCCTTCGCGATCCCCTCCGCCACCTTCACCACCCGAATCATCCTGCACATCAAGCTGATCATCAACATGACCGTCTAACACCGAATCCGCCACAGCCTCTAATAAATCCATCACCGACGCATCCGATGATGCTTCAGACTGATTCTCCGAAACGCGCGCGCCTCCCCCCACTCTCGATCGTACGGTTGTTTCACCATCTTGCGGCTCGGGTTCTTCCATCGATAAATCCAAATCCAATAAAGGATCCGCTTCAAAATCAAACTCCAGCATACTGGCGTCAAGAAACAAGTCACTGCCTTCGGCTGTATCCAAGTCCGGCACATCATCACTCAGTGGACTCGCACGATCACTCGACACATCTAAACCGGTGAGTCGATCTGATTTCTCGCCTGTTTTAGCCCCTGAGCGAGGCATCGTTTCCGCAAGCGTCTCGCTTCCCTTCATGGTGGATTGCGCGATTGCTGCCGCCAAACCGCCGCTCAAGCCACCCTTGGTCGCCAAGCCAGTCGATCGCCCCGCTCGCGGAGACCGACGCGTACCGTACAGCACCAAGTTTTTCTGATCTTGCGTTTTCTCGCGGGACTCCTCTCGTCGTCGCGCCATTTCGCCCTGTCGCGCCACATCGGCGCCCACTTGAGACGTCGTCCACTTTTTAGTTTGATATAACGCACTGGAAAATTGCTGTGCCGCAGTACCCGCTGACGTCGAGTCGGACCAGGAGGCACCACGCCCATTCGGCGTGGCCCCACGCTGGGCAGCGCTCACAGATGAGTCACTTTGCCCCACATTGTCCTGCAGCCCAATCTTACTCATTATGCCCCATCACCCTGCGCACCCCAGCCATTCATCACATTTCGGTATGGCCGGGACGCGCCATCACGCCTTCTAATTCAAGATCTTCTTGTCTTTCCGCTTCTTTTTTGTGCTCAGCATCAACCTCTTTTATTA
>JARRRL010000159.1:0-11238 GCA_037380725.1 Gammaproteobacteria bacterium
CGCAGATAGAGCGTGTAGTTATACCGTGATTTCGGCTATGCTACACTGGACCCGGCGTGTTGTCATGGGTCTTAGAACTGTTGGTGAAAGCGTGATAAACCCGGTTCGATAAACAAAGATGGTCCTTGCTTTGTGGTTCTACATTGTGGTTCTAATTAGCGTGGTTCTAATTTGCAGTAGCAGCTGTCTAGAGGAGATCAGAGTTTGAGCACACAGGTACTATGGTTACAAGCGCTGGGCGCAAATGACATCGAGCAAGTGGGTGGTAAAAATGCTTCATTGGGAGAAATGATCCGTCATCTTTCGTCAGCGGGTGTGAGCGTTCCTGGTGGGTTTGCGACGACGGCTCAGGCATTTTGGGAATTTTTAGATTACAATGATTTGCGCCAAAAAATTAATGATGCGTTACAGACGCTGGATGTCAGTGATGTTGGTGCTTTGACTGCTGCTGGAGAGAAAATACGAACTTGGGTACTGGAAGCGCCCTTGCACCCACCTTTGGAAGAAGCCATTAAAACCGCGTTTCGAGAATTGGCTTCGGACAACCCTGATGTGGCTGTGGCGGTACGCTCATCGGCTACGGCGGAGGATCTACCGGACGCTTCTTTCGCCGGCCAGCAGGAGACATTCCTCAATATTCGCGGTGAAGAGAGTGTTATTCAGGCGGTTAAATCCGTGTTTGCCTCGCTCTATAACGATCGCGCGATTGCCTATCGCGTGCACCAAGGTTTTGAACACAGTACCGTAGCCTTATCTGCGGGCGTACAAAGAATGGTGCGCAGTGAAACCGGGGCGTCTGGCGTTATGTTCACGATGGACACCGAATCGGGCTTTGATCAAGTGATTTTCATCACGGCGGCCTATGGCTTGGGTGAGACGGTGGTGCAGGGCGTGGTGAACCCCGATGAGTTTTACGTATATAAACCGGCTGTAGCCGCCAATCGACCCGCCGTATTACGACGTAATTTGGGTAATAAACACGTTAAAATGATTTACGCCTTGAACGGTGAACCGGGGAAATCGGTTCAGACCGTTGATGTGCCCGCGGCGGACAGTCAGCGTTTTTGTTTGACAGATGAGATGGTGATGACGGTAAATTGTACATTGTGCAAGCGCGCCCGGAGACGGTAAAAAGTCGATCAGGCGGCACCATGGAGCGTTATTTGCTCAAAGAAAAAGGTACGGTACGAGTTGAAGGGCGCAGCATTGGCCAGCGCATTGGCAGTGGTCCGGTGAAGAAAATTCTCAGCTTGAAAGAGATGGATAATGTGAAAGCGGGGGATGTGCTGGTAACCGACATGACCGACCCTGATTGGGAGCCGATCATGAAGCGTGCGTCGGCCATTGTGACGAATCGAGGCGGTCGAACCTGTCACGCCGCTATTATTGCGCGTGAGTTGGGTATACCGGCTGTGGTGGGTTGTGGTGACGCAACCGATCGATTAGAAGAAGGTCAATTGGTAACGGTATCGTGTGCGGAAGGGGATACGGGCCGTGTTTACGAAGGCGCTTTGAATTTTGATATTAAACGTTCTTCGGTGGCCTCCATGCCCGAGTTGCCGTTCAAAATCATGATGAACGTGGGTAACCCTGATCGCGCCTTTGATTTCCAACGCTTACCCAATGCGGGGGTGGGTTTAGCGCGTTTGGAATTTATTATTAATCGTATGATTGGTGTGCACCCCAAGGCATTGCTGAATTACGAGAAATTGCCACGTGATGTGCAGCAGTCTGCGGCGCGTCGTATGGCTGGTTATGCTGATCCGGTTTCGTTTTTCGTTGATAAATTGGTTGAAGGTATTGTGACGCTCGCGGCGGCGTTTTATCCGCAAAAAGTGATCGTACGCCTTTCCGATTTTAAATCCAACGAATACGCCAATTTGATTGGTGGTAAATTGTATGAACCGGACGAAGAGAATCCCATGTTGGGGTTTCGCGGCGCTTCTCGCTACATTTCGGATTCTTTCCGAGATTGTTTTGCCTTGGAGTGTCAGGCCCTGAAAGCGGTTCGCGAGCATTACGGTTTTGACAATGTGGAAATTATGGTGCCTTTTGTTCGCACACCCGGTGAGGCCAAACGGGTTGTGGAATTGCTGGCCGAGCATGGCTTAAAGCGTGGAGAGAATGGGTTGCGCGTGATTATGATGTGCGAATTGCCCACGAACGCGCTGTTGGCGGAAGCATTTTTAGAACATTTTGATGGTTTTTCCATTGGTTCAAACGATTTAACGCAGTTGACGCTGGGTTTGGATCGTGATTCGGGCATCATTTCCCATTTGTTTGATGAGCGTGACCCGGCAGTAAAAATGCTGTTGCAACGCGCCATAGAAGCTTGTAAAAAAGAAAATAAATATGTGGGTATTTGTGGGCAAGGTCCGTCGGATCACCCGGATTTGGCGCGCTGGTTGATGCAAATCGGTATCGATAGCGTGTCATTGAACCCGGACACCGTACTGGATACGTGGTTTTATTTAGCGGAAAAAACTAAATAAAACAGATTGCTTAGTGATGTACTCAAAAAGGGAATACTCAAAATAGGGAAGGGCTCGCTATGGAACAGGCACCGCCTTTCGAATTATCGGGCGCATCGCTCGACGATTTCAGTTGCCAATCGTCGAGCGATGGAAAAGCCGTTGATGATATGGGTTCGATGAGCAATAGCGATGACGACGCAGTTGTGAAAGCTTTGGATTTTGCTCATCTCCCTTTGTTAGTACTGTGTGCAGAAGGGTGCATTCGTGTTGTGAATGCGGCTTGTGTGTCGGCCTTACGGATACCGGAGTCCGCATTGGTTGTTGGATGCCACTTTGATGATTTTTTGCGCGAGTACTTTCAATTTGTAACCACCGATTTCCGTAATAGACTGGGGCGAGCTCAGTGCTTCAGTGCGCGTTTGCCCGATGCCAATGGTCAAGTGTCTTGGCGGATTTGCGTTGGTGATATTGTCAACGGACGACGTTATGTGGTGTTGCAAGATGGTGGGCGTCATCCTGGCCCATCAGACAGTCGTACGGAAGATTATGAACTGGATGTTTTAACCGGATTGGGCAATCAGAAGTTGTTCGCTCGCTTGGTTGATGAAGCGGAGGTGGACATCAGTGGAGATCGGCGCGCTGTTCTGATTATTGATTTGGATGACTTTCGGAGCATCAATGATAGATTGGGACGTGAAGTGGGTGATCGCATTATCCAGTTGGCCGCTGCGCGTTTACGTCGCGCTATTCGACCCAGTGACCCCATACTGCGTTTAGGCGGCGATGAATTTGTGGTGTTACTGGAGGGTGATTTTGATTCGGAGCGCTTATTGCGTTTGAGCCAACGCGTCATTGATGTTATGTCTCGAGCTTTTTTAGCGCATGGGCAACAGGTTGATGTGAGTGCAAGTGTGGGGGTAGCCTTGACGCAGCCGAATGCCAGTCGATGGGTGAATTTGGTGCGTCAGGCGGAATCGGCTTTGACGATTGCGAAACAATCTGGATCATGTAGCTTTCATATCTTTACCCCTGAGCGGGATGTGATAAATGAGTCACGTTTACTGCAAGAGGCAGTCGCTGAGCCGTCATAATGGATTTAGACGCTATTTTTTCAGGAAGTATGGCGTGTTAAAAGATTAACTAACAAAAATAATGAAGCGTTCATGGATCATGTCGTTAATGTTGCTGTTCGTTAAACCTCCCTCTTCAGCTTTTGTCGTGGAAGCCAGTGCTGTGGCAAACCAGGCTGCGATAGCGCCGATGGTGGGTTGTGTGGAATCTGAACTTGCTGACCCGTTTCAGGTGGTTGAGGCGCGTCATGATTCGACGCGGCTACCTGCGGCAGAACCGGTCATAGCGAATATCTCAAATGAGGTTGCCCCAATGATACAAGTTATTACCACTGGTGGAACGATTGATAAAATCTATTTTGACGCACTCAGTGAATCTAATATTGGTGACTCTCAAGCTTCTGATTTATTTGAAGTAGCGAATGTCGGTTTTCAATATAACGTTTTACCGTTGTTGAGAAAAGACAGCTTGGATTTAAAGGAAGAAGATCGTGCGTTGATTAAACAGAATGTGGAATCGTCACCGAGTGATAAAATTTTGATTACGCACGGTACGAGTACCATACTTCAAACGGGGAAGTTCCTGCTGGATGAGCCCAATAAAAACATCGTCAATAAAACCGTCGTATTGGTGGGTGCTGCGCGACCAACTCGATTAAACCAATCGGATGCTGTTTTTAATCTTGGCTTTGCGGCGTGCGCCCTGCAAACGTTGCCGCATGGGGTTTACATCGCGAAGAATGGTCAAATCTCTGATGTCAGTAAAGTGACGACAGAACCTGTTAAAGCGAATGTCTCAAATGAGGCGGCCCCGAAGATACAAGTTATTACCACTGGCGGGACGATTGATAAAATCTACTTTGACACACTCGATGGATTTGAAGCAAGCGATCCTCAAGCTCCTCAGATCTTTAAAACAGCAGATGTCGGTTTTCAATATAACGTTTTACCGTTGTTGAAAAAAGACAGCTTGGTATTAGAGGAAAAAGATCGTGCGTTGATTAAACAGAAAGTGGAATCGTCACCCAGTGATAAAATTTTGATTACGCACGGTACGGATACCATGGATCAAACGGGGAAATTCCTGTTGGATAAGTCCAATGAAGCCAGCGTGTCCAATAAAACCATCGTATTGGTGGGTGCGATGCAACCGGCTGCATTAAGCAAAACGGATGCTGTTTTTAATCTTGGCTTTGCGGCGTGTGCCCTGCTAACGTTGCCGCCTGGGGTTTACATTACGATGAATGGTCAAATTTTTGATCCCCGTAATGTGGTTAAAAATCGCAGCGCTTCACGTTTTGAGCATTCAATACCACAGCACGATACCAGCGATACAGGCAAGTCGTGACCAGGATCGACAGGTGTCCTGAAAAATACCAACCCAAATACAATTCATCAAGGAGTTGCAATGACATCAGCAATGGGAATTACTTTTTCGACTGGCAAAAATGATTATAAAAACTACTTACAAGACGACACTGCCGCCAGTAGCCGTGGAACTCGTTTGGGTGAGATTTGGATGCGTCACAAAATCTCTACGGATGGCGTACCCAGCAAGAAAATTGTTGGGTACGCTGATATGAAGGGCGTCGCAGATGTGAAAATAAACTGGGGTGATTTGAAACAAACGGATTTGAAAGTCAGAGTCCCTCTCTTTGAGAGAAACGTTCAAATGCTTTCACTCAGCAACAGTAAAAGAGAACAGTCTTTTGTTGTGCCATCCAGACTCAATCTTGGGATTGAAGCGGGTAGTCAACTCAAGGAAGCCGAAATTGGGTTTAAGCTTAATAACGGCAAATGGGAACCTAAAATGAAGCCTAAACATGCAGATAAGCACAAACCGCTCAACAACAAAGTGCTTGCGCGCAACCCGGTTTTGCGTGGTTCGTTTATGATGCATAATTTAAAACTTGCTCTGACAGACCCTGAGATTACAGATTGCGTTCCGCTGTGTGCGAGTCTCATGGATCAAAACGAAAACAGCACCTCGCTTTCATTGCAGAAAATACCCGCTACAGCTGAAGAAATGAGTCAGTACCAGAAGGAACAAATGAAAGGCATGGAAGACAATCTGGAAGCACTCGCTAAATTGAATGCTAAGCAATCCGCAGCGATTAATGACGCAGAGAAGAAGATTAATGATTTTGAAGTGATGATGAAGGGCTTTGAAGAAGAATTTAGCCAAACATTCAAGCGTGGGTTCAATTCATAAGTGCAATTTCCGGAAAGGTGCTCAGCTGTAGTATTCTTTAGGCTTCCCGAGAGCGGGTGCCAGTTTACGCGCTCGATCGTATTTCGAGGAAGCTCAATACCAGCAACGGGCTCAACGATCACTGTTAACTATGCATACGTTGCACAGCCTTGAATAGGTATTCATGAACCGCTCGATGCCGTCACGAGAACGTCTGCTGTGGCGGCAAAGGGGCAGGCTTCAAGGGTGCATTGGGCGAGGTGTTCGTGGCGCTGCGCCTTCGGAAGTTTGCCCAGTTTTTTACACAATGCATAAAAAGTGGAAAAGTCTGTGCCGGTGGCGTGTAGTAAGGCCGTGAAAGCGGGGACGAGATCGTAATACGCGCCTAAGGTGTTCCATTGGGCGTTGTTGAGGGATTCCTTCATCCAACTGTTATACGGGCGCTGTCCAGCCCAATGTGTTGTCACTCGTTGTTCGTAACCAGCTCGGAAATCCGCCAGAATTTTTTGTCGTTCTGTTTGTGTGTCTTGAGCACTGGATTGCTGTTTATATAAGTGCTGTAAAGCGCTGCGGGTGTGCATGGCTAAGGCTAAGAATTCGTCGCGTACGCGCAAGCGTTGTGTGTAGCGGTTGTCTTCGGGTGGATTGTCTTCGGGTGGATCCATCTGTTGTTGACGCCACTGTGTGACGCCAGCGAGTTCAACGGCGGTGGCGAAGCTTTCGTTGAACGTCGTATCGTGTGCAATATACAGTTGCTGGTGAGCGAGTTCATGGAATAATAAACCGGCTAGATCTTCTGTGTTACGGTGTAAAAAGGGGCTGAGTATGGGGTCTTCGAACCAGCCTAAGGTTGAATAAGCGGAAGCGCCGCCGACATAAGTTTCCCAGCCTTGGGCGGTCAGCTGCTCCGCGTAGGCTCGTGCCGCCGATTCCGTAAAGTAGCCACGATAGCTCACGCAGCCTAACAGAATGTAACACCAGGTTTTGGGTTCGAGTGAATGGGTGGGGGCAGCAAAAACGTTCCACGTTACAATCGGGTGTTCGAGAAAAACCACGGTTTGGTATTGGTGATCTGTTGACAGTTCCAGTGCCTGTTGAGCGAATGCCATGATCTCGGGAACTTGGGCTAAACGTTCGCGTTGTTGCTCGTTGAGACGCGGATCGGAGAACGCTTCTTGAAGTGGGATGCGGTGTTTGTATAAGCTAATGTGTCCGCGAATGGCCTGTGAATAGTAGCTCATGGCTTCACAGCCTGTGAGGCAACAGGTCGCCACTAAGCTGACGATCTGGAAGCCAGCCCTCATTCGTGTGATGCACGTGTGTGCGGTCTGTGTGTTTGTAGGCTGGCGTTTCCGGCGTCTTCCGCAGAGGTATTCAATCGACATCACGCACACGGCGGCATAGGTCGGTGTACGCGTCGATACGTCGGTCGCGGAAAAAGGGCCATGATCGGCGCAGGATTGCGGTGCGATTCAAGTAGATTTCAGTGCATATCATGTGAGATTCGTCGGAGCTGGCGCGTGCTAGCATTTCACCTTGCGGACCACAGATAAAGCTATTACCCCAAAATTCAATGCCGTCTTCACTGTCGAGTGGGTTTTCTTCGTAACCACAACGGTTGGCCACGACAAGCGGTAAGTGATTGGCTATCGCGTGTCCGCGTTGCACCGTCATCCAGGCCTCCAGTTGTCGACCTCGTTCCGCGTCGTCATCGCTTACACTCCAACCGATTGCCGTTGGATACAGTAAAATATCCGCGCCAGCCAGCGCCATGAGCCGAGCTGCTTCGGGGAACCATTGATCCCAACAAATTAATACACCTAAACGACCGACGCTGGTGCTAATGGGTTCGAAGCCGTCGGCGTCACCAGGGGTAAAGTAATATTTTTCGGCAAAACCTGGGTCGTCCGGGATGTGCATTTTTCGGTAAATACCCGCTATGCTGCCGTCGTCATCCGCCACCACGCAGCTGTTGTGATACACCCCATTTCCGCGATGTTCAAAAACTGATCCCACAATGACGAGATTATAGGTGTCAGACCATTGCTGCAGCAGATCGGAGGTCGGGCCGGGAATGGGCTCTGCCCAATCAAAATAACTGGGGTGATTGTCCTGACCGATGTAGAGGCGCGTGTGCAACTCAGAAAGCAGTACCAGATCAGCGCCTTCGTCTGCCGCGTTCTCAATCAATTTTTCGGTGGTATCGAGATTTTCTGAGACTTGGTCTGTGCACGCGTGCTGTACACTGGCTACTTTAATCAGTCGACTCATGTTAGGTCTCCTGCTGGGTGTGGTGTGTGGCGAGAAGTCGCGAGAGCGAAGTAGTAGAAGCATTTAACCAATGCAGTATTTAACCATAGGGGCTGCTGATTTGCATCGTTATGCAATGCAAACTTCCACCTTGGTTTATCAGGGGGCGACACGGTATGCCGATGATGGTTCGATCGGGGAAACAGGTCTGCAAGCAGGACAAGGCTTCTTGGTCTTCTGGGACCTCATAGATGGGCACCAACACACGCTGATTGATGATGAGAAAGTTCGCGTAAGTGGCGGGTAAGCGCTCGCCTGCGTCGTCAACAATGGGGCTGGGCCAAGGCAGCGCACTTAGGCGAATGGCCTTGCCGTTTACGTGGTACAGCGGGTCGCGCTGCCAAGCGTGCAGTTGCTGTTCCAGTCGAGCCAAGCTGTCAGCAAATGGGTAGTCTGCTTCATCGCATCGTTGATAAACCAGGTGATCTGGGGCGACGAAGCGTACCAGGGTGTCAATGTGACCGTCTGTGTCGTCTCCTGCGATTTGACCGTGATCGAGCCACCATATTTGCTCCATACCCAAGCGGTGTTGAAACACCCGTTCCCAGTCTTGGGTGCTCAGACCATTGGGGCGATTATCGTGACGCAGACAATGGGTCTGGGTGAGCAGTATGCCAGCACCGTTGGTTTCGATGTTGCCCCCTTCGGCAATCAAATCGATGGATTCGAAGCTGGCTTTTGCCAGAATATCGTGTTGCCAGAGTTGATGGTGGCACAGATACTCGGCTAACACACGATCGCGCTGGTGTGGGAATTTATTACCCCAGCCATTAAAACGAAACGTTGCCAGTTTCAATATTGAGGTATCAGGCGTGATTGGGGTGTCAGACGTAGCTGCTCCCGTCGCAGGAGGTGTGAGCGGCGTTGCTGTGTGGCTGCTGAGAGACAGCGGCCCGGTGTCGCGCAGCCAGGTATCGTCGTAAGGGGCGGTGATGAGTTTAAGGTGTTGCGCGGGTGGTGCGCGACGGGATGTTTGAGTCAGAAAGTGTGTCCACAGGTGTTTGAATTCGGCTTCCACGGCTGCGTTTGGCACGATCAGCCACGCCACTTCAACGGTGCTTATGGCGTGAATCAGTTCCAGATAAGTTGCTTGTGTGCTGGCCAGTTGCTCACGCCAATCGGTGTCGGCATGAGGCCAAGCGAGCAGTACACCTAATTGTGTGTGCCATTCGGGCAAAAGCCGCCAACTCGATGAAAGTGGACGGGATAGAGACGCGCTGGTGTCTGGCGTGTTTTGGTGTGCATTCATGGCGGTTTGAGTTCCGTGATGAGGAAGTTTTTATTGATTTTGTAATTTTGTAGAAGCCCCATTACAGCTAAACGACCTAGCCGTGATTCTAACCAGGATAGATGTGGATACAAGCGGTTCCATGGTCATGAAAGCGGTCGTGCCAAGTTCAACAGCACTATACGCAGCAAGTACTGTGTAATCAAGGGGGCTACCAAAGAGCGGATGACGTGATAGCGCCTTACTTCTGAGCTGAGGTTTCTGAGGCTGAGGCGGTGAAGTCTGAAACGATGACGTAGCATATGATGACGAGCACGCCTTTGTAGATGCGTCGATTTCAGTTCGTCAAATTTATGACGGGTGTCTCGGGTCATGAAGTGGCGTGTGATCCCTTGCGCAGATCGTTGGGTTTGGCTAGCCTGAATTAATAATTAAATATTAAAATTCTGAAAAATTTATTAAAAAATTTTATGAAAAAATGGTCCTTGAGTTGTGACATCGCTGTGACCTCATAAGGCGATTTGTACTGGCAGTTTGTGGTGAGAAGTGAGGGCGTGATGTTGTGGGCTGAGGCGATGATCACGAACAAGGTTATTTCAATGGAAGCGTTTGCTGAAAGCGTTAAAATCACTCCGTCCACTCAAGGTGAGGGTGTACAGTCAGGTGCTGTTTGTGAATAGCAAGATTGCTGATGAATAGGCGTAAAAGCATGCGCGGACTGAACGAGCAAGCGTTTAACGGGCAAGAGCTGAAGTTATCCCATGCCGAGTTTACCCTTTTCCGGGATTTATTATATTCCCGAACGGGGATTGCGTTGTCGGATTCGAAGCGCAGCTTGATTGTGGGCAGATTAAAAATTAATCTTCTGACGACGAACGAAACCTATTTTTTTCGCGAAGAGAAGCATTTAAATTTTCTACTGGAAACCATCTTGCCCGCGGCGTCAAAGCTGAATTTTCGGGTGTGGAGCGCGGCCAGTTCTTCGGGTGAGGAAGCGTATTCCTTGGCGATGATCATCGCGGATTCCACTTACCCCGGTTCCTGGGAAGTGGTGGGG
Source organism: Gammaproteobacteria bacterium (assembly GCA_037380725.1). Taxonomy (GTDB): domain Bacteria; phylum Pseudomonadota; class Gammaproteobacteria; order Pseudomonadales; family JANQJO01; genus JARRRL01. The sequence goes on from JARRRL010000159.1 coordinate 10,331, forward strand.
TCTGACATCAGTGATGCGGTGTTGGAAAAAGCACGCCACGCCACCTATGCCCTAGAAAATGTGGAGCAAATTCCAGAGCGGTATCGCAAAAAATATTGTTTGAAGGAAGCGAATAAAGGGACCTTTACGTTTTGTCAGTCATTGCTTTCGAAAGTGTCCTTTCATCGTGTTAATTTGATGTCGCCGCCCACAGATTGGGGAAAGTTTGATGTGATCTTTTTAAGAAACGTTCTGATTTACTTTGATAAAAACACAAAAGATCGGGTTGTGTCGACGATGGTTAATAAGTTAAAACCGAATGGTTATTTAATAGTGGGTCACGCTGAATCACTGGCGGTTGCGACGGAGCGCTTGACGGTGATCAGGCCGTCTGTCTATCGCTTGAATTCCTAGCCCCACCGTACGCTGATTACTCAATCAATTTTTTGTGCGTTTCAACACCGTGTGAATAACGCGATCGTTTTCGAAGTACACCACATAGGGCTCGTAATACCAGCGACTGATGGGCGGATTGCCTACGGGAGCGGACTGTTTGATGGGCGCGCCAAAAGCCTGCTGAACGGCGGTGGCAGTCATACCTTGTTGAGGGCGGTTAATCTCTTGTAATTCAGTACCTTGAGCGCCGATGGGGATTGAAACGGTGTCTGCAAGGGTGGTGTCAAAAGCGGTGAGAGACAGTAAGACTCCTGTCATGACCCAGGCGCAGCATGGTGATCGGGGTGCGCGGCTTGCTTGTGGTGTTTCTGAGGCGAGAGAATGGTTTGTACTGCGTGTATCCATAGCCGTGATTCTCGTGGTTGTGACTGTGATGTTTTCTTTAATTTTTCACTTTTCTTTTCAATCGGTGATATCAATAAGCTGTGGCCTAATATTATTACCCTGGGATGATAGGCGAATGCAATGGGGTA
>JARRRL010000160.1:0-10119 GCA_037380725.1 Gammaproteobacteria bacterium
TTCCTCAATTATGCTTCCGATATATTCTCTTGCGAGATGTGTCAATCCCGGAACCTTTTGTGGTTGAATTTAAATTTATGTTCAGCAGCATACTTCGCCCAAATGACTTTCCAAAATCATTTGATACAAAGCGTGGACTGAAAGAAGACGATGGATTTGAAATGTTTTGATATCATAGCGCTTCTCGAACAAGCGAACAGTGACAACGTGATTAGGGATCAGGGGAACAGTAAATTATAGTATTGCTTTATATTTATACATGATTTATGTGGGTACCTTGTTCTGATTATGAGATCCGCACTAGTCAAAAGGCGGGCTCGAAAGCCCGCCTTTTGGTTTACCTAGGGAGTGTCTGTGTTGCCAAACCGTTAGGCCGCTTTGCTTTTACGACACGCAATACCTAGCCCGGTTAAACCAATACCGATCAATGCCAGAAAACCAGGCTCAGGAACTGGGATAGTGCTTGAAGACCATGAGAACGTACTATCAGCCCCGTTCAATGTGATATTCCAGCGTGCATATTCGGTATCTGTACCATCCGTGATTTTACCAAGTCCTCCAATTGTGACATTTTGAAGATAAGGAAGGTTTGGAAAATCTTCTTCAACCTTATCAATGCTATCCAGGCTGAACGACAATGTGTCTCCGAAGTTAGCGCCAACCGTAGCAGTTGCCTCCCATATTTTGGTGGGGGAGATAAAGTTAGTTCCATAGCCAAAATCGAAAAAAGTGGCGAAGTCATCCTTGCTAAAGTAACTGGTAAAATCACCTTTTACAGTTACGAATTTTGCTAAAGATTGACCCCCTGCAAAGGTTACGCTGCCCGTACCATCTCCTGGAGTGGCATGTGTGATGATGGCTTGATCCTCTCCCCTAAAATTAATAAGGCCACTGCTTGGTACGGCCATTGCGGACGCGGATACTAATATCAATGTGCAAGTAGCTGCGATGTTTGTAAGTTTCATTCTCACTCTTCCTCTAAGTTATTGCTGCAGATACCGATGTGGCGTCTTTCGCGATTCCAACATCGAAAATCTTTTGTCTGTCGATATCTTTATTTTATCGAGCCGCCAACTCTTGGCCGCAATTCGTAATAAGCAATAACATTGCCAAGTCGTGTTATTGATTTAAAATCAGTAGCTTTTGGTGTATGCGCTGTGTTTTGTATTACACCTTGTAAAACACGCTGACACCGAAGCCGAGGTATTTTCTGTGCGCGTAATTTTATATTTTGCCGAACAAAGTGTCATCCGATCAACTTTTTCTGGTTTTGCACGGTAATACGAACGGTCAAAACGTGAATAGTAGGCAAACTACAGCAGTAAAAAAACTTTATCAGGCATGTACTCATCAATTACATGGTTTACAATAAAAATTGTTTACGTTTGGTTGTTGTTTATTGTGGCTTACACTATCTCGCACAGACGATCTTATTTTGTGTACATGTAAAATAATAATTCAAATTTTACATAATAAATATTATTTATGTTGTATATATAGGTTATATATGGTTTATTCATGATCTCTAATCATAAATCAAGCGCCAAGGCATACTCATAATGTGAATTGATTCCCAAAAAATATCTATTGAAAGTGTGAGCATGGCACGTAAACTAAAATAAGATCAAATGGAGGTAGTTCTTATTGTCAGATGATTTTACAATATCATATTAATATCATTTTAGTGTTGTAATGTTTACATTTTTTATGTCCGAAAGACTTATTAGATATTTTTTTGCAGAGTTGACTGCATTATCAAAACATATGGACAATATTTAATCTATCTAAATTGGCCCGTCTACCAATAAAACGTGATATAGTATTCTATCTTTTAGATAAAGATCATTATTTAATCATATATCAATGACTATACCAGCGGTGGATGCAGTTCTCGAAGCGAATAAGAATATTGAAGACACACTGGATAACATTTGCATATTAAACGGTCAGTGTTAATGATTTGCACTTTTCATCGATACAAACACAAGCGAAGGCGAGCAGCGGTATAGTCGATGCATTTATTAGAAACAATTTGCACAAAACAACTCGTGTTTACATTATAACTTGCGAACCGAGCGATGCAGAAAAATATTGTGGATCGCTGACCTGGTCAATGCAGAAGACGCGGTGGGTTGGAGTTGCAATACAAAACGACGCTTTGTGTTACGTCGGTTTTTATGGTGCTGAAAACGAACCCGCGACTCCGGCGTTAAGTTGTTGAATAATTTAGAACGTGATTGGCCATGTGCACATTGCTGTCAAAACGATAATTAAATTATGATCTTGTGTAAACTAGTATTGATGAGTGACTCTCAATCCAAGCCGTTTAAAGTTGTCTTTCGAGGCACTGAATTTCAGCGCCGAGTTTGGACAGCGTTGTGTGAATGCCCCGTTGGCCAGACTTGCTCTTACCGTGATCTGGCTCACTCGCTGGATTGCGCTTCAAGCGTTCGTGCCGCAGCATCAGCGGTTGGTGCCAATCGCCTTGCCGTTGTGGTGCCGTGCCACCACGTCATACGTCAAGACGGTAACTTGGGTGGTTTCCGTTAGGGGCTTTCTTTAAAATCTCGTTTTTAAACGCCGTCTTGAAAACCTTGACATAAGAAACAATTGCCCAAAAAGAACTTTTTAAAATAAAAAATAAAGCAACGCTCAATAATGCGATTATTTCGGTTCTGATAGATTAAAATGCCGCTGTAATAGCGCCAAAATATCAATCGACTCATGCATCCAGATTTCTTTTTCTTGATTGTCCGTAATTTTTAGACAAGGAACAGTAGAACATCCGCTGCCATGAATCAGGTCTTCACGATCTGCTGGACACAGCATGATATCATGCAAGGTGACAGGCCATTGATGAAGTCGCAGTGGTTTGAGTACCCGTTGGCAAAAGGGGCAGCTTTCATAATAGTATAAAGCAAATTGCATACCTACTCCGTTAAAAATTAACCGATATCCCATCCTATAAGGCAAATGATCAAGCGCAGACACTCAACGTTCATCGGGATCTTCTGAACGCCAGAATTGATCAGCCAGTCTGTGCGATTCGCGCTTTTCATCCAAATTTAATAGCGTCTCAAACAAACGAGATTTTTCCCGGTGCAACATAAAGTACGCTTTCTCATCATGCCACAATTTTGCCATCTCCTTTAGGTGCTTCTTATCATGATGTTCAAACAATTGAGCATTTTTTGTAGCGTGGTAACGATGATAGCCCAAATTTACCATAACCTCTGCACCAAGGTCCAGAGCAGAGCCAAACGTTTCAATGGAAAAATATGCCACCTCACGATTCGATAGCTCATAGGCATGCAGGCGATCAACCGCACGCACAATAATGTGTAAATGTGGAAAATGTTTTTTTGCCATATCCAGAATCGAGTCGCTGATCTCCCTTTTATCCACAGCGATGACCAACACGCTTGCTGCGTCAGCACCTGCAGCATGCAATAAATCACGTCGAGTGGCGTCTCCATAGTATACTTTGAATCCTGCTTTTTCGGAGACCTGTATCAAATTTGGGTCAAGATCAAGCAAGGTCAGATCAATACCATTGTATTTCAAAAATCGACCAACGACTTGTCCAAAACGTCCAAAACCAGCAATGATAACCGGGTTCGATGGACTTTCCTGCAAAGGCGCGTCGGATGGGGCGTCTTTCTTTTCCGTTTCCACGCGCTCTCTGAAATGCGGTTGAATGATACGGACATCCAGTGTCAACAGTAATGGCGTGATTAACATGGATAATGCCACAATAATATTGATCAATTCAAAATTGACTTGCGTGAGTAAACCTAAGCTGAGCGCATAGGTAGCAAGGACAAAAGCAAACTCACCACCTTGTGGCAAAGTCAACATGAAAGACCAACTCAGTGGTAAGGGAAATTTAAAGAGACTGGCAATCAGACCGAGTACACCCGCTTTAACTAAGACAAGAATCAGTACACTGCTGATAACCCAGAAGGGATTTTCAAGCACGACAGAAAATTGCATGGCTGCGCCTACTGCCACAAAAAAGACACCCATTATAAGACTCTTAAATGGTTCGATGGCTGTTTCAATTTCGTGTCGGAACTCACTCTCCGCTAACAATACCCCCGCTAAAAATGCGCCGAGCGCTGGCGAAATACCCACAAGATCCATCAAATAACTTACACCCACAACCAAAACTAACGACGCCGTTGTGAACAACTCTCTAAGGCGAGTATGTGCTAACCACCTAAAAAAGGGTTTAACAAGGTACATGCCTGACAGAATAATTGATAAAATTATCGCCACAATCGCTAACGCACTGGATGTTATATTTTCAACTTCGCCGCTCTTTTGTTGCGCAACGAGTAGCGGAAAGAAAGCTAACATGGGGATAACGGCAATATCTTGGAACAACAGTACAGAAAAAGCGTTGTACCCGATCGGCGTTCGCGTCAGTCCGTTCTCGCGTAATGATTGCAGAATAATAGCGGTAGACGAAAGCGACAACATCAAACCAATCACGATCGCCTGTTGCCACGACAAAGCGAAAAAAAGAAAAGCGAGCAACCCAATCGCTAAAGCAGAACCGATGACTTGAATACCACCCAGACCGAGAATAGACGCACGCATCGACCATAACATGTGCGGTTCCAGCTCGATGCCAATCATGAACAACATCATAACAACACCGAATTCAGCGGCATGCAAAATGGAGTGCGCCTCACCCGCAAAATCCAAGCAATAGGGGCCAATGATAATACCGGCGATCAAATACCCCAGCACAGAGCCAAGTCCTAATCGCTTGGCCAGTGGAACTGCAATTAGCGCAGCGCTCAAATAAACTAAAATTAATTGTATTGAATATTGAGACATAATGTGTTTCGCTCGTCAATGATATTCCGTGCATCCCAGACATCTGGGTTCATGTTTCTTAAACAGGGGTGTTTTAATATCGTATCTTATCGTGTAAATAGAAGCACTAAGAGCGGTGTGCAAAACACAATTTCATCAATAATTAATGCATCTATTAGCCTATATTCTCACACATTTATTATGGTAATCTGAGCATATCATCTGTGGCTAAATCTGCTGCGGTCATTTCGGTATGACCGAGTTTATTTAACCAGTCAGAAAATCGATCCAGTTCCGAATGTTTCACCGTACTGTTGGCGTTGTAGTGTACCCCGTAAGAAACAAAGGGATCGATAAGGCTCATACCACACGTCAACATCGTCTGTCTTATTGGCAACAAGAAGTCTAAAATCGAGTTCTTATTATGTCCTCCTACTGCATACTCTGACTCAGCACCCCCAACCGTAATCGCACTGGTAAAACGTTTCCCTCGTAGGTACTCCCCTCCTTCTCCATAAGCAAAACCAGGTTGTAAAACAATGTCTTGCCATTCTTTCAGAATGGCCGGCGTGCTGTACCAATACAATGGGTGTTGAAAAACGATGGTGTGATGTGTCTGTAACAAGTGCTGCTCTCGCTCGATGTCCACTAAAAAATTGGGATAATGGTGATAAAGATCATTGAAAAAAACAGACGCGTGACGCTGAGCCACCTCTGCCAGAAGTCGATTCATACGTGAGAATTGTTGGGCGGGGTGCGCATAGAGAATCAGTATTTGAGTCATGAAAACATCCTCAACAGTACATTATATAATGCTGAGAGCGTATCACAGTATGCGGTATAACATTAAATCATGACTCATGATGACAACGGTGAACACCTGTTTTCAAACAGCGCTACACCGATCTGGTTATCAATAGATCATAATATAGCCATTTGCGATATATGATCACCATTTACTTTTATTGGTTGATTTTAAACCTCTCCTTTCTCCCTGTAACACATCAACCTCAGCGGGTCGAAAGTAGCATTGATCGACGGTAACATAGTCTTCGTAGTTCAAATCAACGCATTCAAAGGCTAGACGTGAAAACTCCCGTATTGATGTCGTACGTCCGGTGGAAATAACAAAATCTTCAGGTTGGTCTTGCTGCAGCATCAACCACTGAGCTTCGACGTAATCACCAGCAAAACCCCAATCCCGCTTGGCATCCAAGTTTCCCAATACCAATTTAGACTGATACCCCTGTTTAATGCGTGCGACGCCGTCAGTGATTTTGCGCGTGACAAATTCAATACCACGCAATGGTGATTCATGATTAAATAAAATTCCTGCGCAGGTGAACAGGTTATAGCTTTCCCGATAATTTATCGTAATCCAATGTCCGTATAATTTTGAAACACCATACGGACTTCGTGGATAAAATGGTGTTTTTTCAGTCTGTATTTTTTCCTGAATTTTTCCGAACATTTCACTACTGGAAGCTTGATAAAAACGTACCGATGGGTTCGTTAAACGAATGGCTTCCAAGAGTTGCGTGACACCCAGTGCGGTGACTTGGGCCGTCAAGATCGGCTGTTGCCACGATGTGCCCACAAAACTTTGCGCAGCAAGATTGTAAACTTCATCGGGCTGAGCTGTGTTCATGACTCGAATCAACGAAGACAAATCGGTCACGTCACCTTCAATGAAATTTATTTCTGAGGTGAGAGAAAAATAATCTAACCGTTCCGTATTGATAGAGCCTCGGCGCGGTAGCATACCATAAACACGGTAGCCTTTTTCGAAGAGCAGTTTTGCTAAGTAGGCACCATCTTGTCCGGTGATGCCGGTAATCAGAGCAGTTTTATTCATGAAAAAAAGGTTCCTTATGAGACTGCTGCGTTGTTAATACTTTAGTCCCATCTGTCGGGTTACTCCGAATGAAAAAGGTCAAATCCTATAGTGCCGGTTTGTATTCTAAAAAACAAGTTGATAAACACACGTTGTTGGATGTATCAAATCACCTCGATCTAGATATATTATACCTAGTTAGGGCGAATTTGTGGTCGATATTTGATGTATTGGGATCTATTTCGGTTTGATGAAAATTTTTTTGTCTTGCTCTGCTTAACCAGTAAAGTGTCACGCTGATTGAGAGAGGTTTGTTATCAATTGTACTCGCCGGAAGAAAATCGTATCTTTATAATAGCTCAGCTCGTTTAACGAAAGAGAGGTTAAACCGGTGTGGTAATTACTCAAGGTTATATCGATGATTACAATCCATTATGGAATCGGATTGATAGCAGTACTGAATAGCAGCTAACGAAGAAAACGTTGGATATATGGATTAGCTGACTTAGACATTGCTAAACAGATGTATTGCGAAACAAGGGAGTGATTAGCCAATATGATGAAGATGCGGACACACAGAGGACTGTTGCATAAATACGGCGATCGGTTTATAGCGTTGTCGGCATTGAGTGATGCAGCGGTTATCATCCTTACCATGCCGGCGCTATTGGTGTGGATGGACCTGCCCATGCGTAAAGATCATTGGTTGACAATTTTGTTAGCGTTATCTCTATTTGTTGTCTTGGCTTTTTTTCACACGCTCTATCGGTCCTGGCGATTACTCAGCATACGGTACGAACTACTGCAAGTAACAAGCTTATGGTTTACCTGTGTATCGGTGTTGAGCATTGTTCTGGCAGTAACCAGAAATTATATCTGGATTGAAAGTTTCATACTGGCTATTTGGTTTTTGAGCACCCCACTTATTTTAATTTTACTTCGTTTGACGATACGACAACTTCTCCATCAAATTCGATTACGGGGATGTAATTTTCGAAAAGTGGCCATTTACGAACAAAATTATTTGGATATAAATGAAGCGCAGGAAGGGCATTCAACAAACACCGTTGACCGAATTGGCACGGTGTCTATGTCAGAAAACGTGGCGCATTGCCTATTGGAAAATCCCTGGATGGGACTACAGTTAGTGGGCGTTTACGGTGAAGAAAATACAAATCGTTTAGGCTGCTTAGGTCCATATTTAGGGCAATGTCCTGAATTGTTGCGTGATATCTCCCTGGGCACTGTTGATGTTGTTTTCATTACATTACCAATGCGTGCGCAGAAAAGCATTCAGACTTTGATCGATCGTTTATCTGAAACGCCTGTATCGATTTATTATGTACCAGATGTGGACACGTTTGATTTATTTCAAGCTCGCTGGGAAAATATGGGTGGTTTACCCATTTTAAGTCTCGTGTATTCTCCGTTTACCGATGGCATGTCTTTCGTGAAACGAATGGAGGATGTTCTTTTAGCTTTATTAATGTTGTTGATGTTAGGGTTGCCAATGATCGCCATTGCCGTAGCCATCAAGTTGACGTCACCGGGTCCCGTGTTTTTTCGTCAAGAACGCTATGGATTAGATGGAAAACCATTCCGAATTTTTAAATTCAGAACAATGCATCAGTATGTGTCCAACATGCGATTTCAGCAAGCAACTCAACAAGATCCCCGTGTGACAAGCCTAGGTCGTTTTTTGCGCCGCACATCACTCGATGAACTGCCCCAACTGATTAATGTACTGCAAGGCAGTATGTCGGTAATTGGTCCACGCCCTCACCCTATGGTTCTAGATGATGCACATCGAAAACGCATACGGTGGTACGGGGTACGACACAAAGTCAAGCCCGGCATTACTGGATTAGCGCAAGTGAGTGGCTTTCGGGGTGAAACGGATACACTGGATAAAATGGAAAATCGTATTCGATGTGATTTGAATTATATTAAACATTGGTCTTTATTACTCGATCTTAAGATATTAGTCAAAACTCTGTTTATCAGTTTTACTGATCGAAATGCTTATTAAACTGAATACGTAGTCTGACGTTGCGCAGATGTGCGCACTGTGGTCGGGTCTAGATCAGTTTGATAGAGAGGCGTTGGTATTCGCAGTGAGAACGAAATTGGAGGAAGTCGTGTGGGGATTCAAGGTGAACAATACGCGTTACGCAAGCGCGTCATGGTAGCAGGCGGAGCAGGTTTTTTAGGATCACACTTGTGCGAAAGGCTTTTAGACCTCGGTTACGATGTATTATGCGTAGACAATTTTTATACTGGATCAAAAGACAATGTTAGACATTTACTGGCACACCCTTACTTCGAGCTATTACGTCATGATATTACATTCCCATTGTATGTAGAAGTTGAGGAGATTTATAATTTAGCGTGCCCGGCTTCTCCCATCCATTATCAGAATGATCCAGTGCAAACAACTAAAACGTCGGTTCACGGTGCGATCAATTTATTGGGATTAGCGCGCCGAACCAGAGCGCGCATTCTACAGGCATCAACCAGTGAAGTGTATGGTGACCCCAGTGTACATCCACAGCGTGAAGATTATTGGGGTAATGTCAATCCAATTGGCCTGCGCTCTTGCTATGACGAAGGCAAGCGTTGCGCTGAAACACTATTTTTTGATTACCATCGCCAGCATCAATTACAAATAAAAGTTGCAAGAATTTTTAATACATATGGACCGCGCATGCACCCAAACGATGGCCGTGTTGTTTCTAATTTTATCGTACAAGCATTACGCGGTAAACCCATAACCGTTTATGGTGATGGAACCCAGACGCGTAGCTTTTGTTATGTGGATGATATGATATCAGGCCTGATTGCCTTGATGAGATCAGAACCTAACTTTATTGGCCCTGTTAATCTTGGAAACCCAGATGAATTCACAATGCTTCAATTGGCCGATGCGGTACGGTATGCTACGTCTTCATCCAGCAAGATAGTTTTCAAAAATCTCCCCATGGATGACCCACAACAAAGACAACCTAACATTTCGCTTGCACAGCACGCATTAGGTTGGAAACCAGAAATAGAATTATCTCTAGGCTTAAAACGTACTGTGGCTTATTTTGTGCGTCAAGGAATAACACAAGATACATCAGTTTCTGCTTGATTTAAAAATCATTTAACAATCTAATGCTCCCCTGATTAGCTACTCATGCAAAAGTACTAATTTCGAATTGGGAATACGATACGCATCCAAACAACGTTGATAATCAGTAAGCGCGCTTTGATACGTCTTATTTTCTATCACCAGTACCAAAGTACTGTCAACCACGGAAGCAAGTTGCACATAGCGTGGGTCAGACAGCAGACAACCCGCTTGAATTATCACATAATCGTAATACGTACACATGGCACCAATCAGGATAGAAAGGTTATTTCTACAAAAGTCCGACGGTGCGGGTACGCAATGCGGTGCTTGCGGTAAATAATCAACACCG
>JARRRL010000161.1:0-7882 GCA_037380725.1 Gammaproteobacteria bacterium
GCGTAAGCTGACTCAGCGATACTGAGCTGGCGAGCAGCGTCTTCGGTTACAGCAGAAAACGATCGTATTAGATCTTGAGGAGATGGAAGGTATGGTGGGTGTAAAGAAATGGCGTTTAGCGGTGCGTAGCGCCATATCGGGGGTGATGCTGATGGCGGTGGCGGGTTGTGCCACAACGGAAAAAGACGCTGCGCCGTCGTGTCAAACGAGTGTTTTTCCCCTTTCGACGGAAGTATTTCAGTTGTCGCAGTCTCAAAATAAACCGAAGGGCAATGTGGGGCGTGGCGAGACCTTGTTTACGTCCTTATGTTCGGGGTGTCACGTACACGGTCGGCAATCTTCGTTGGCTCAGGCTATTCGGGAAGCCAGCGGTTTGGGTGCACCCATGCCGCCAAAGTTGGCGTGTGAGCGATTTCAATACTCGTATTCTGAAGCGTATGTGAGCGCAACGATAAAGCACGGTGGGCGACCGGAGTTTAAAGCGCACTCTATGCCAGCGTGGGCGGGCATTCTGAATGATGAAGACATTGCCGATTTGGTGGCGTATATCGTGTCGATTGGTGCCCCAACATCCGATCAGGATCCGTAAGGCGCGCACGTGACGATTTGGGTATTCGAGAGGAGCTAGGTTGTACTGTACGGTGGTGTGTGAGCCGTGAGTTCGATTTCCGCGCGCTCGATGTGTTCACTTAAGCCTTGTAAGATACGCGTGTCGTGTGCTTCCAGCTGTATGGTCTCGCTGGGCGTCATCGGGTGCTGTTGAGCCAGACGTTTGATGCCTGCGACGCTGATGTGTGGCAAACTTTTTTGAATGTTTTCGAGTGGCTGTCCGATCCAGTAGCTGTTTTCAGGGATAACGATGGGATGTAGGCAAGGTTTGGGTTTCAGATAGTCAGTATTGGATTGAACTTCGTCACCTTGATAGAAAGCGTGGAGTTGTTGGTAATGCGCGCGGCGAGTTTCTGAAAGAAGTGTTTCGACGCGTTTTGAACTGACCTTACAGTTCAGCAGAACTTGTGACACCAACATTAAACTGGCTTCTAGGATCTCGGGAATGACTTCGCTTACGCCCGCTCGCATGAGTTCATCCAAGTTGCTGGTGTCGCGTGTGCGCACCAATACGTTCAGCGTCGTGTTGTGAATACGAATTTGTCGGGTGATAGCCAGCGCGGCTTCGAGGTCGTCGAAGCTGATGATGAGCAGTTTTGCGTTCGCCAAACCGGCCTGCTCCAAGAGCGTGTATTGGGTGGCGTTGCCGTATATCACGGGTTCCCCGGCGGTGATGGCGTCGTGCACCCGACGCGTGTCGTCATCAATCGCGATGAACGGAATGTTTTCGCGTGTGAGAAAGCGACCGATGGTTTGACCGATGCGCCCATAGCCCAAAATCATGACGTGGTCATGCGGTGTAGATGTGATTGTTTTTATCGTGTTCAGCGGTATGACTAAAGCTTCTTTGAAGCCGGGTATTGTACGCGCCACCCAAGCGGTAAGTGTGCTGCAGTGGCGTATCATGATGCTGCTGATCATCATGCTGAATATGATGATCGCGAGCGTGAACGAGACGACGTCCAATGGAATGAGATCGTAATAAGCGCCCAGCGCCAATAACACAAAACCAAATTCTCCTCCTTGAGCTAACAGGATGCCGGTTTCGATAGCGTTGTGTTTTGATTCTTTAAACACCATCACCGCTACAGTAACGACCAGTGTTTTGATGAGCAGCATACACAGTGTAAAAAATAGAATGCGGAACCAGTATTGTTGCAGTATGTTTAAATCCATGAGCATGCCAACACTGATGAAAAATAATCCCAATAAGACATCTCGAAAGGGGCGTATGTCGGCTTCGATTTGGTGGCGATAATGACTTTCACCCAGGAGCATACCAGCGATAAACGCACCGAGCGACATGGATAACCCGACGCGTTGGGTGATCAGCGCTGAGGCTACGGCCACTGTGAGGGCGGTTAAAATAAAGAGTTCCTGTGAACGGGAGTGCGCAATTTGGGTAAATAAAGCGGGCAGAATCCAGCGACCCATCATCATGGCGCAAGCCATGAATGTTCCGGCTTTGATCAGTATCATGACCCGGATGATCAGTATCATGAGTTGATCAAATGCGGTGATCTGTTGATTGGCCGTCCACAAAGGCAGTAACGATAGCACCAAAACAGCCGCTAAATCTTGAAATAATAAAATCCCAATGCTGATTTGGCCTGTACGTGACTTCAGTAAGTGCAAGTGTGTTAATTCTTTACTGACGATGGCGGTTGAACTCAGAGCCAGTACAATTGCACATAAAATGGCACTCAGCGTTGAGAGACCGTAGGCAATAGTAACACTGAAAAACAACAGAAAGCAGACGCCAACTTGAATACTGCCGAGACCAAACACGAGGCGTTTAATAGATAATAATTTGGGAGGCGAAAAAGCCAAGCCGAGGGTGAACAAGAGAAATACAATCCCAAACTCAGCAATGACGTGGATGCTCTCGGAATCGGAGACCAGGGCGACTCCCGTCGGACCGATGATGATGCCGGTTAACAAATAGATGAGAATGGGGGGAATTTTAAAATAGCGCAAAAACGTTGAAAGCAAAACGGCACTGCACAGAGTTAGGGTAATATCGGTTGTGATGTCGGATGATAGCTGCGGTGTCTGCATGTATGGGTAACACATTCCTTGTGCTGATGTAATGGAACAGTGGCTTTCTGCTCGTATTGATTGCGGCTCTTGTGCGTTTCGCGTTCTTGTGCGTTTCGCGTTTAAGCTGTTCCTGCTGCGTGTTGTTTGGCGCGCGCGGGTGTACGCAATAAGGTCATGCTGTTTAACACCACCAGCAGTGAGCTGCAGGACATCCCAATAGCGGCCAGCCAAGCAGGCACCCAGCCCATGGCGGCGAAAGGCAAAGCCATTCCGTTATACAGTAAAGCCCAGGCTAGATTTTGCGTGATGATTTTTTTGGTGTCGAGCGCGGCCTCTTGAATGGTCAGTAGATGGGTCAGTGAGGGATTCAGGAGAATGATATCCGCGCTGGCTCGGGCCAGCGCCGTGCCTTCGCCCATGGCGACCCCCACGTCGGCTTGGGCTAACACCGGGCCATCGTTAGCGCCATCGCCCACCATAACCGTCAGTCCTTGATTTGAATTGCTTTGAGCGGCGGCAATGATCGCCACTTTTTCCTCCGGTAGGCAGCGTGAATGGTAATGCGTTATACCGACGGCGCGGGCCACGTTGGTTACGGAGTCGTCGTGATCTCCACTCAGTAAAATCAGTTGATGAGCGTGTTGCAAGTGTTGAATGACCTGAGCTGCTTCGGGTCTGATTTGATCGGTCAAGGTAAAAATAGCCAGCCATTCGGTTTGGGTGCAAAGGGCCAGTAAGCTCTGACCGTGTGTGTTTTCCATTGAAACGGGGCAAGGCGGTAAGGATAAGGTTTCGCTTAAGCGGTCTGGGGCGCCTAGCCAATATGTGCTGTCATTGATGCGTCCGCTGAGGCCAATACCAGGTAAATATTTTACCGCCTCGGCGTGTTGATCGACGATTGAGGTATGGTGGGCGTTTTGTGACGGTGCGGAAGCAGAGAATGGCTGATTTGCTTTGAATGCTTTTGCTAAGGGGTGTGTACTGCTGTGTTCCAAAGCGCGGGCGATGTGAAAGCACATCGAGGCATCAAACGCGATGTGGAAGGTGTGGCAATGTGTGATGGAAAAGTTTCCGCTGGTGAGTGTGCCCGTTTTATCGAAAAAGAAATGCGTTACTCGAGTCATTTTTTCAATGGCGTCACTGCGACTGATGACGATGCCTTGGTGAGCCAGGCGAGCCATGATCGCGGCAAGGGCGGTGGGCGTTGCTAATGATAAGGCGCAAGGGCACGTCACAATGAGCACAGACACCACAATGGGGATGACTTGGGTGCTGTCTATGAATAGCCAGAGCAGACCAATGAATGTAGCAAAACACAATAAACCCAGTACGAAATAACTGGCGATGCGATCGGTCAATTGCACCAGACGAGGCTTATTGTGCTGGGCCTGCAGGAGCACGTGTTGAATTTGTCCCAGTTTCGTATCGTCTTTTGTGTGGGTGGCGCGACAGATGGTGGGGTTTCCGACGTTGACCGAGCCGGCGAAGGCGGTGTCTCCCATTTCTTTTTTGATGGGTGTTGCTTCACCCGTTAAGAGGGATTCATTAACCCAAGCTGTGCTTTCCTCAATAGTGCCGTCAACCGGGAAATGCTCCCCGTTGGCGACCAATAATCGATCTCCGGTTTGTATCTCGGCGGTGTTGACCGTTTCCGTTTCGCCGGAAGCGGCCAAGCGTTGTGCCGTTTCTGGCACCATGTCCCACAAGGCTTCCGTTGCTTTTTGCGCTTTGAAGCGGGTTTTCCATTCGGCGTATCGTCCAAGGGTTAAAAAAAGAAGAAACATGCAGATGCTGTCGAAGTACAGCACTCCCCCGCCTGTGAAAAGCGCCCATACGCTGTATAGGTAAGCGATCCACATGGCGAGAGCAACTGGCACATCCATGTTAACCTGACGGTGTTTTAAGGCGTTCCAGGCGCTGTGTAAAAAAGGAAAGCCACCGTAGAGCAGCACGGGTGTGGTAATCAGTAATGAAAACCAGTGAAAGCTGCGTTGCCAAGCCCAAGGCATGTCTGTTTGCAGGTAAATCGTGATGGTAAACATCATGGCTTGCATCATGCCAATGGTGCAGACAAAAAGGCGTTTGAGGTAGTATTTTTGTTCGAGACGGCGTTGTTGATGATCAACCGTGATGGGGTAAGCACTGAAGCCGGAATCGGTGAGTGCGCGTGTCCAATATGCGGTGCTTTGAGGTGTGCCGGTTGTCAGGATGCTGACGCGGTGTTTAATGGGATCACACAATACGCGTGTGTCGGCGGGAACGATTAGGGCTTTTTCCAGCCTCTTAACGCAACCACTGCAATGCAGTTCAGGAACATAAAGCTCAAGTGTCGACTGACTCATATTGGTATTGGCTTTTTCCGGTTTTGCGGGCGATCGAAGTGTGTACACTTCCTTTTTGGAAGTGATGTTGAGTGTGATGGTACAGTGTGTCGGCTGCGTCTTCCATCGTGCGAGATGCGGCGCTGAGTGCGTGATGGTGGTGATGCTGATGGTGGTGGTGTGACATCAGCCATTCACTGCTGAGCGTCCAGATGCCTCCCAAGAGCAAGATAACCGTGAAAGCACGTTGCCCGCTGGCGAGTAAGTTGTACCAAGATCGGTTTTTCGACGAATGGCTTACCGTTCGGAATGTCTGTTGTGCGCCCCAGGTAAAACCAATCAGTGCTGGCAGTGTGCCAAGACCAAAACAGAACATGAACAGCGCGGCGTGGATGGCGCTGTTTGTGCCGCGACTGGCAATCAACATGGTGATCACGATTGGGCAGGGCAGTAAGCCCCAAAACCAACGCATCCAGCGCGGTATCGCTGTTGCGAGGGTTGCGCGATGTGTTTGGCACCCGAGACAGGGGTGACGCATGACCCAAAGATTGTAAACGCCAGCACCCACTAAACCGAGTCCCAGTAACCAGCGCGGTGCACCGGATTCGGCGTGCGTGCTGAGAAAGTCGTGACCGGAAATGAGATAAACCAGAAACGCCAGCAAAGCATATGTGGTGATACGAATCAGATGCGGGGACAGGGTGAGCAGTGGTCTCAAACGTGTCATCAAGTCTGCGCTGAGGCGAGCTGTTGTAGTGAGGCTTTGGTGCGGTGAAATTAGCTGTATAGGATTGGCTGTTGATTTCTGCAGACACAACGAAATGCCACCGCACATCGCAATGCAATGTGCACTGGCACTGACGCCAGCGATGAAAGCCGCGCCCACTGATGCGACAAGATCTGTTGAAACTTCGATCATGCTGGTTTCTCAGAGTGTTTTGGTGAGGTGTTCGGGTTTTACGGATCAGTTTGCGCGGATTGGGAGTTTAAATCGAGCGCTTCAAAACTGACGTGATCCAATTCCTCCATTTGATCGTTATCTACCGCCCAGAAAAAGCCGATCAGGGCAATGCCGATTAAGAGAAAACTCAGCGGAATCAGTGCCCAAAGTATACTCATCGCGTTACTCCTGTTTGTAGGCTTGCGGTGTGTTCGGTTCCTGGAGCGACTCTTGTTGCGAGAATGTTTGCTGCGAGGACTGTGTTGCTGGCGCTGGCTCGCTGACAATGGCGATACCCACTTTGCGGTACCCCGTTAGGTTGTCGTGATGGGCTACGTTTTCAGCAATAATGAGCGTGGCAATGCCCGCGATGACGGCGCTTAATGGTAACAAGATTAAGAACCAAGGCCAGAACTGTTGGTACCACGCAAGCGTAGTCGACGTGTTCTGAGCGGTGCTCTGAGCTGAGAGAAGGTTTGCCGACTTTGTTGTCATCGTGCGTCAACCTCTGGCATCCAGAAGATGGAATCGGCAGTGGTTATGCTGCCAAGTGTGGTGCAATTCAGTTGAAAATGAATGGGCTCGGGGCCGCCTTCGTTGTTGGCTAAGCGGGGTAAGCGAACGCGAACCGGTATGTCCAAAACGCTTCCAGGCGCGACGCGTATGGTGTGGTCTTGCAGGATTAAGGTCGCGTTCTCGTGACTGGAAACCGATAGGGTGTAGTCCTGAGAGGTGTTAGTTTTATTCATTATTTTTAGGGTGTATACGTTGTCGGTGTACCCGTCAACAACGGTTTGGTAAAAAGTGCCTCGATCACGAATGATGTCCATTGCGGTGGGCGATCGTGTGGCGACAATCGTGATGAAAGCCGTGATCAAGCCCAGCCATAAAAAGCCATAAATGAGCATGCGAGGTCGAAAGATATTTTTTAATAAAGCTTTTCGCTCTGAAACCGCATCGAAGGGTTCCGAATTGGACTGCGCTTGGTTCAGTAGATTTTCGGAGGTGTAGCGTATCAAGCCGCGAGGCTTCCCGATTTTATCCATCACGGTGTTGCATGCGTCGATGCAGGCTGCGCAGCCGATGCATTCGTACTGCAAACCGTTTCGAATATCGATGCCGGTTGGGCACACTTGCACGCAAATCTCACAATTAACGCAATCACCGGCGTTGAGCGGTACGGGGGGGTCATCGTTGGCTGCCGTTCCAGCACGAGGGGTAGAACCTTTGCGTGGCTCACCGCGTTGCTGATCGTAAGAAATGACCAAACTGTCATTGTCCAGCATGGCGCTTTGGAAGCGGGCGTATGGACACATGTATTTGCAGACTTGTTCGCGCAGAAAACCCGCGTTGCCGTAGGTGGCAAAGCCGTAAAAGAGCACCCAAAACCATTCCCAACCGCCCAAGTTGAGGTTGAGCAGGTTGCTCGTTAGCTCCTTGATTGGTGTGAAATAACCAACGAAAGTAATGCCTGTCCACAAGGCTAAGGTAATCCACAGTGTTTGTTTGAGTGTTTTGCGCCACAGTTTTTGAAAGTGCCAAGGACCAGCATCCAGCTTTTGTCTTTTTTTATAATGCCCTTCCGTGACGCGTTCAATCCACAAGAACATTTCCGTCCAGACAGTTTGTGGGCAAGCGTAACCGCACCACAATCGTCCAGCAAGCGCTGTGGCGGCGAACAAGGTGAGGGCTGCGATGATCAGCAGTCCGGTCAGAAGGTAAAAATCCTGTGGCCAAAATGTGAATTCAAAAATGTGAAACTGCCGGGCGGGCAAATCAAACAAAACCGCTTGGTGATCACTCCAATCGAGCCAAGCCAGTCCGTAAAACAGCACCAGGACGCTGTTTATCACCAGTTTTCGGATGTTCTGAAACCAGCCGGATACTTCTCTCGGATACACTTTCTCATGAGACTGATAGAGTGCGCTGGATGATTCGCTTGTGATGGTCGTGAATGGAATTTTCTCTGGGG
>JARRRL010000162.1:0-5802 GCA_037380725.1 Gammaproteobacteria bacterium
TCGAGGATTGGGCAGTGGGCTTCTACGTGTCTTACGGGCTTGGCCGTCGATTGAGCTTACTGAGTAAATGCTGGCATCATTGAAAATACAGAAAGAGTTCTTGAGGTCTTAAATTTTTAATGGTGTTTTACTCTCGGATTGTTTCATGGGTTTATTCCTATGTGTGTTGTGTGTTGATTGTTGCGGCTACTTAGCCCGGCGCTTTAATGGCGCTTTATATAAAATCCAGTGTCAACAGCAATCGTCGCTGACCGGGTCCGATAGTGGGGGAGCGGTGGACAAGGCCTGCCCCCTCGTTGCCCTCCCAGGCTTCGCCCTTGAGCAGAGCTACATCGCCAGGATGCAGTGTTTGAATAGCCTGCGGTGATGAATATAAGCCGCTTTGGGCATCGTTCAGCCCGTTGCTACCAGTACCGAGTTTGCTGCGATCTACACTGTCATGGGGCAACCACTCGGTGCCAGTGCCGATATAGGTTGTGATCAGGCGGCAGGGTACCCGGTCTACATGGAATCGGGGGCACATGCTGCCGGTCAGCGGAGTCAGTCGCAGGCCAATAGTCTGGAGTCCGAACAGGCAACTGAACATCTCTACCAGTAGCTGAATATCCGCTTTCAGCTGCGGGGAAGACGCGAGGTCGGGTAGGGCATCAGCCAGATGGCGCAATTTATTGATAGGCAGCGTTGTTAGATGGCCGGTGAATCCTTTTTTTGTGAGCAGTGCTTGACATTCCATGGTCAGGGAGGTGTTGGGTTGGCGTTCCCAGACGACCATGTTGACGTGGTTCTGATAGATATCTGCCAGCATATTCGCAGTGCGGCCAATTAGGGCGTGATGCCCATTCGGGGTATTGACTGACGGGACTACGATCATGCCTCTGCCTCCCAGGTCGGGAAAGGATCGGGCAGCGCTTGCCAATAGTTACGCCCAGCCAGTAGTTCCTCTTCGTTGAGCAGGCAGTTGTCCAGCATACGAATGAATTGTTCCCGGTCCAGGTTCTGGCCAATAAACACCAGTTCCTGACGCATATCGCCAAAGGGTTCCTGCCAGTGGTTTTGGATGGAGGCAAGGTAATCCTCATCCTCTGGCCAACGCTCCTGGGGAACTGCCTTCCAGAACATGCCAGCAAAGCCGTAGCGCGCCATACCGCCGGCCTGGCTCCACTGCCCGGCAAATTCTGGGCGGCTGGCCAGCCAGAAGTAGCCTTTGGAACGAATCAATTTACCCTGAATATCCCGACCGTGCAGAAAGTCGTAGAATTTTTGCGGGTGAAATGGTCGACGGGCAGTGTAAGTAAAACTGACAATACCGTACTCCTCGGTCTCTGGCACATGCTCGCCGCGCATTTCTTTGAGCCAGCCGGGGGCCAGCTGGGCGCGTTCGAAACTGAACTTGCCGGTGCCGAGCACCTGATCGATGGGTACCTGACCATGACGAATTGGCACGATCTCTGCCTCGGTATTGAGGGTTTTCAGCACCGCAGTCAGACGTTTTAAAGTGGCCTCGTCCACTAGATCGGTTTTACTGATCAGGATGACATCGGCGAATTCCACCTGGTCCACCAGCAGGTCGGCCACGCTGCGTTGGTCTTCTTCACCCAGATGCTCGCCCGTTTCCTGCAGGTATTTGGCTTCGTCGTAATCGGCAAGAAAGTTCACGGAATCGACCACAGTCACCATGGTGTCGAGGGTTGCCACATCTGACAGGCAGGTACCGTCCTCATTGGCAAAGGTGAAGGTTTCCGCTACCGGTAGAGGTTCGGAGATGCCGGTGGATTCGATTAACAGATAGTCAAAGCGTCCCTCGCTAGACAGGCGGCGAACTTCCAGCAGTAGGTCTTCGCGCAGGGTGCAGCAGATGCAGCCGTTACTCATTTCCACTAGCTTTTCTTCGCTGCGGTTCAGTTGCACCTCATTCTGCACCGCACTGGCGTCGATGTTGATTTCACTCATGTCATTGACGATCACCGCCACCCGGCGGCCTGCGCGATTGTTCAATACATGACTCAGCACGGTGGTCTTACCAGCGCCGAGGAATCCGGATAGGACGGTGACCGGCAGTGTGTTAGCGGTGTTTGCCATAGTTGTCGTTTCTTCCATTTGGGTTTTAAGCCCTGTGCAATTGGGGTGATGTCGCAATATCTTCTTGTAGTCTTGCGCTGTTGAAATCGTGACTCATTGTGTTCGCTCTTAATGATCGCTGCTCAATGTAAGTTATGATATAACGTATCATAACTGGGTTTGCGGATTGAGGCAAGCAATCAAGCAATCAAGCAATAGTAATTGCTGTCGTGTAAATGTCTTCGGGAGCTATCCAATGCACACCTCTTTTTTAAAGGCGCAAACCATCGAAACAAATTAGATTAATTTGTGATCCAGTCTGGCTGGAGTGACAAAATATTCGCCTCTGAAAATCTGACGGTCTTATCTGAAATTCCGTAGTTTTTAACCTGTTTTTGGGTTTTCGTTCAGACACTAAATATTAAATTTGACCCAACATTTTCTGTACTTGCTTTGTGATTTAAGTTTTCCATGCTTGCTTGTACTAGCGACCAAATTATGAAAAGCGAAGATTGTCATAGTGCGAAAAATGCAGTACATTTGCATCACAAAGATGCAGAGAGGATATGGCTATGTCAAGCATGAAAGACGAAACCCTTTCAATTCGCACCTCTACCGAGATTAAGCAACTTCTGCGCTTAGCTGCCGAACGTGAACGACGCTCCGTTACATCAATGATTGAGATTCTGGTTTTAGAGTACGCCAGAACACATGAGCTAAGGCTAGAACACTCAAAGGTTGAACGATAATGGACGCTTTTTTTGAACAAGGGGCGCAGTGGGTTCGCGCGGATTTCCATCTGCACACTCGTGCGGATCGTGAGTTCAAGTACACGGGTGATGATAGCTATTACTACAGCAACTACGTTGACGCGCTGGAACAAGCGCGCATCCGGCTAGGAATCATCACCAATCACAACAAGTTTGACTTCAATGAGTTTAAGGCGTTACGCAAGACGGCCCAGAAGAAAGGGGTTTCCTTGTTACCTGGTGTAGAGTTATCTGTAAACGATGGTGCCAATGGTATTCACACGCTAGTTGTTTTCTCCGACGACTGGCTGGCGGACGGTCATGATCATATCAATCCTTTTTTGGGAGTCGCTTTTGAAGGAAAAATCCCGGCTCAGTACGAGCAGGAAAATGGGAGGTCTTCTCTTTCCCTGTCGGAAACTCTCAAAAAGCTAGAAAGCTACCATCGCGACTATTTCCTGGTTTTTGCTCATGTTGAAGCGCCAAGCGGACTTTGGGCTGAACTAGATGGGGGGCGACTCTCTGAGTTGGGTCAAAATGAACTCTTCCGTCGTCGTACTCTTGGCTTTCAGAAGGTCCGCACTCACAACAAACCACAAGAAAAAGGAAAACCCTGCCGGGCCAAGGTTCAGCAGCATCTTGGCGACTGGTATCCTGCCGAACTTGAAGGTTGCGATGCCAAGCGCATAGAAGATATTGGTCAAGGCAAGGTTTGTTATCTTAAATTGGGCGAACTGTCTTTCGAAGCCGTAAAATTTGCTTTGAGCAGTCCTGATGCACGGGTAGCTTCCGAACGACCAAAACATCAGGCATCTTTCATTCGTAGCATTCACTTTGATGGCGGTATTCTTGAAGGGAAGACCCTGCATTTTTCTTCTGGCCTCAATACGCTTATAGGCATCCGTGGTAGCGGTAAGTCTTCAATTCTTGAAGCGGTACGATATGCTCTTGACATTTCTCGGGGTGAGAAAGCCCAAGACACCAAGTATAAAGACGAGTTGATTCGTCATACCCTCGGTAGTGGTGGCAAAGTGACGTTAACAGCTTGCGATATGTACGGACAGGAGTTCACTATTTCTCGTATTTTTCGCGAGCTGCCAAATGTGTATTTGGATGGAAAATTGCAGCCTGGTGTTTCAATTCGTGAAACGGTATTGCGTCGCCCGATCTACTTTGGGCAGAAGGATCTCTCCAGTACCGGTGAAGGCTTTGAGACTGATCTGGTGGAAAAACTAGTTGGTGAAAAGCTCCGCGCACAACGTGATGAGATTGAAGTGCAGCGACAAAATGTGCGCGATGCAGCAAAGCGCTGGCTCAATCACAGTAATACTGCTGAGCTTAAGCGCGACTACGAAGCTCAGCTTACAGATGCCAACTTCCGGCTGAAGAAGTTTGAAGAGTATGGGGTTGCCGACAAACTACAGAAGCGCCTAGGTTTCCAACAGGATGCATCTGCATTAGGGCGCATGAAAGGGCGGGCGGAGAGTTTTGTTATCGCCCTAGGGCAATTGATTGCAGAGCATGAAGATGAACTGCGTAACGCTACGAGTCATGCATCTAAACAGAATCCTGAGTTTTTTGCGACCTACTATGCTGAGTTTTCCAATCTGGTTGCTCAGATCGAACAACTCAAAATAATCGAACAAGATGCGCGAGTCATTACGGATCGGCTCAACGCCAAACAAGGTGAGTTTGAAGAGGCGCGTACCAATCTTCAGGAAGAGTTTGCCCAGGTCGAGAGACAATTAACTCAAGAACTCAAACAGTCTGGAATGAATGTAATTCAACCGGATGATTTTCTTACTCAGCAACAGCGCAAAACCAAGGCAGAGCAAATGCTGGATGCACTGGCCAAGCAGGAAAGCCAACAGAGCAGTATTCGTGATTCGTTGTTTGCCGAGATTGATAAACTTAACGAGCTTTGGTTGCGCGAATTCAACACGATCAAGGTCGAGCTCGACCGTGTCAATTCCAGCCATACTGCGCTACAGATTGATGCTGACTTTAAGGGTGATAAGGAAGCGGCTATAGGTTTCATGCAGCAGTTGTATAAGGGCAGTAATATCCGCGAAACCACATTGCGCGCGGTCATGGAAGATTACACCGATTTTGGTGGGTTATTGCGTTCTTTGCCTAAAGCTTTGGCTAAGGCGGGTAGCACGCCAGAGGTTTTCGAGAAAATTTGCATGCAGAATTTAAGTGAGCTTGTTACCTGGCAAGTGCCTAACCGTTTTGTCATCCGTTATCGTGGTAAAGAGCTGAAACATCACTCGCTCGGGCAGCGTGCATCAGCCTTGCTCTTATATGTACTAAGCCAGCGTCAGAACGACGTGATTATCATCGACCAGCCGGAAGATGATCTGGACAACCAAACCATCTACGACGATGTAATCAAATTATTGCGTGAGATGAAGCCGCATGCTCAATTTATCTTTGCGACTCACAACGCCAATTTCCCGGTGCTGGGTGACGCCGAGCAAGTGTATGCTTGCCAGTATCAAGACGAAAAAGTCACGGTGCAAAGCGGTAGCATTGATGCCCGCCCTGTACAGGATGCCATTATCAATATTATGGAAGGGGGCCAGGAGGCCTTCAACCGACGCAAAGAGGTTTACAATCTATGGAGACAACAGAGCTGATCGACATCCTTAGTCAGGGTGAGGACAGTCGTCATCAGTTCAAGGCAGATATTACCAACGTTGATGCCTTGGCGGCTGAAATATGCGGTGTAGCCGAACGGCAGGCATCATTATTTCCTCATTAAGTGAATGGCGCGTTGTAGGGTTGTAGAGATGGTGAAGCAAACAATCCGCTATGAGGGCTGTTGTATCGCCAAGGCACCGAACACGAACACTGAAAATAGCACCCGCGTTGCGTAAGGGGAATACTGAATTTTGACAAGCTATATTGATATCGTGAAGGCTCACGAAACCATCAAGCCCTACATCCACAGAACTCCAGTGCTCACCAACCGCCACATCAATGAAATGCTTGG